>CALJOA010000142.1 GCA_937981585.1 uncultured Pirellulaceae bacterium
CATAGTAGCACGGCTGTCCCAGCCGTGAACCCGCTAGAAAACACGGCTGGGACAGCCGTGCTACTGTCGAACGAGGTCATTGGCTGAAGGAATAGATCTACGCCGTTGATTTCGAGTCTAGGCGGTCGACGTAGACGGGTCGGTAACTGCCGGTGCAGTGGTTTCGCGGAACCGGTATCCGACTCCGCGGACGGTCTGGATCACGTCGGCGTAGACCCCAAGTTTCTTGCGAAGCGATCGAATGTGAACGTCGATCGTACGTTCGAGAACAAGCGTATCGGCGCCCAACGCAGCATTGATCAACTCGGACCGGTCAAACGCCCGACCAGGGTTGCGGATCAGTGTATCAAGCAAACGAAACTCGCTGGGTGTAAGCTCGATTTGTTTCTGGTCAACCGACACCCGATGACGCCCACGATCAACTGCGATCGGTCCACTGGAAATGATATCCAGACCAGGGCCTTGCGAACGCGTGTGGCGTCGCAACAGTGTTTTGACTTTCTCGAGTAGTACTCGAACGCTGAAGGGCTTGACCACGTAATCGTCAGCGCCAACTGAAAACCCGATCAGCTGATCGGTCTCTTCCGATTTGGCGGTCACCATGATGATTGGAATTTCGCGTGTTGCTGATTCAGCACGCAAGCGCCTGCAAACTTCAACTCCATCAATCACAGGGATCATCAGATCGAGCAAAATGATGTCAGGTCGCTTGCTGCGAGCCTGATTGATTCCGTCTTGTCCGTCATGGGCACAGAAGACTTCGTAACCGTTGTTGGAAAAGTTATACTCCACAACGCCCGCCAGAGATCGGTCGTCTTCGATCACCAAGAGTTTCTTTTTTGACATAGTACCTGCTACTCCTTGGGGAAGGTGTCAGATCCAATTTCAAAGTTCTCATGTCGGTGCCGAACGATATCTCCGTCGACCAGATAGATAACGTCTTCCGCAATGTTCTCGGCGTGATCGGCGATACGCTCGACGTGCCGAGAAGCGGAGAAGCAATGCAGCGCGGGTTCCACGTACTGGTTATCTTGATGCATTAACTCTTTAAGTTCGTTGATTACTGCAAGGTTGTAATCATCGACCGACTGGTCGAGCAGGATGACCTGATTGGCCAGACTAACGTCGGAGTTGACGAATGAATCAAGCGCCATTTGAACCATCAAGGTTGATTGGCGGACCATTGGGGTCAGTTGTTCTGGAATTGGAAAATAGGGATGTTGATGCATACATCGTGCTCGCTCCGCGATGTTGCAGGCCAAGTCCGCGATCCGTTCCAAGTCGGAATTGATCTTCAGAACCGTTGAAACACGTCGCAGATCCGCAGCGACCGGTTGGTGGAGCGCCAGAATTTTGAGGCAGTCTTCCTCGATCTCGACTTCGGTTTGATTGACTTGGGGATCGGTGTCGATAACCTGCTGCGCAAGCTCAAACTGGTTTTCGCACAGCGCCCGGACAGCCTTATCGGCCATCTGTTCGACGACTCCAAACAGAGCCATCAAACGACGATGCAACTGGTCGACGTCATTTTGAAGGTGTTTCGACATAACTAATTAGCTTTCAATTATCCAAACTTCCCGGTGACGTAATCCTCGGTCTGTTGTTCTTTTGGCCGGGTGAATACGTCTTGCGTTGCGCCCTCTTCTACAATGCGGCCTTCATAGAAGAATGCCGTTCGATCACTGCAACGTGCCGCTTGTTGCATATTATGCGTGACGATCACAATTGAGTACTGTTCACGTAGTTCAAAAATGAGATCTTCGATCCGGGAAGTCGACGCTGGATCGAGTGCCGAGCAAGGCTCGTCCATCAACAGAATGTCGGGACCAACCGCGATTGCACGTGCTATACACAGCCTTTGCTGCTGTCCGCCGGACAATCCGAGGGCCGATTTTCCGAGTCGGTCTTTGACCTCATTCCAGAGCGCAGCTTTTTTCAAAGCCCACTCGACAAGGTCGTCCAAATCCGACTTGGGCAGTTTGGAAAAGTGAAGTCGAGGGCCAAACGCGATGTTGTCAAAAATCGACTTGGGGAACGGATTGGGTTTCTGAAATACGATTCCGATCCGCCGGCGAAGCGCGACCACATCAGTAGACCGTGAAAGAATGTCGATATCGGGAAGCTTAAGTTTGCCTGACGCCCGGGCTCCGGGAACGATGTCGTTCATCCGATTGATCCATTTGAGCAGCGTGCTTTTCCCGCAACCGCTTGGGCCGATGAACGCCGTTACCCGGTTCTCGGGGATTTCGAGCTTCAAATTGTGCAACGCCTGGAAATCACCGTACCAAGCACAAAAGTCTTCCATCGAAATGACGCTTGGCTGAGGTTCGGAGTCTTCTTGGACGGCACTCTGCAGGAATTGGGATTGCATTTTAGGCTTAATCGTTGGCTGCGGTTTTGGTTGGGCAATTTGCTTGTTCAATTGTTACACCTAATTCTAAATAAAATGTGCATCATGAGAGTTGTTTTTGCGCAAGTTGACGAAGCAAAATTGCTACAGAATTGAACGCAAACAGAACCAGCAACAGAACGATGATGGCTCCAGCGGCGACATGTTGAAAGTTGTGGGGGTCAGCATCATTGACCGGGAGGGCGGCCCAATAAAAGATTTGCAATGGAAGGATTGAAAAGTCGTCCATCAAATGCTGTGGCCCCATCGAAATCGCAACGATTCCCGAGATCATCAGGATTGGAGCGGCTTCGCCAATCGCACGGCTCATGGACAAAATACAACCAGTCATGATTCCAGGAATGGCGGCAGGCAACGTCACGTTGCGGACGGTCTGCCAAGGCGTACAGCCCAGCCCCTGAGCACCCTGGCGCAGCGACATCGGAACGGCGCGAAGCGCTTCCTGGGTTGAGATGATCACAACCGGAAGAATCACCAGCATCAGCGTCAAGCTGGCCGCAAGAACCGACCTGCCAAGCGGCAATCGGAACGAGTACCAAGCATTGTCGGCAACGACACCGCCTTCGGCGTCTCCAAACAACGAAACGTTGAGCGTTGCGTCGTCTTCTGGAAAATCGTCATCGTCTCCGATGATGTTGAGCTTAACTTCAGAACCGTCGGATTTGAAAGCCGTCATACCATCGGATAATTCAGGTTCTTCGTCACGACTATCGGTCGGGATAAATACGACTTGCATACCTTCTGTGACATACTGTCGCTTGAATTCAGTTCCCAGTTCAATGAACGGATCTTTGGAGGTTCCGAACAATCCGAACATGGTTGCAAATACGGTCATGCCAAGGATGCCGTACACGATCGACGGAACCCCAGCCAGATTGTTGATGTTGAGCTGAAGCATGTCAGTAAACCAACGCAGGATCTTGTTTCGCGGTTTGAATTCTTCAAGAAAGATCGCGGTCCCGACGCCCAGCGGCAAAAAGAAAACGGCACATCCAACACAAACCCAGATTGAACCCAGCAGCGCCGGTCCGATCCCGGCTTCGCGAGCACCCGGGGCAGGGGCTTTGTTGAGGAATGAAGTGTCAATTACTTGCTCGAGTTCCTGTAGCTCCGTTTGTCTGGCCGTTAGCTCCTGAGCTTCTGAAGAATCAGCGGCGAGCGCGGATAGCTTTGTGTCGATTTCGCTTAGCTCGGCGACGATGTCATCTTTGGGAGGATTGAATGCCGGGATGCCGCGATAAAAGATCGAGAGCAGCAAAATCAAAAGGATGACCACCGAAGAGGCAGATGTCACAACGCAGAGCAACCAGAAACTGGTATTGGGGAATACGGACCATGCACCGAATACCAATCCAACAAACAAGCCCAGCGCAACGAATCCGAAAAAGGTATACAGCAACGAATCGAGTCGCTCGAAAGAGAGGCCATCAATTGGGAGTGATACCCACGACCCGAGCAATAGGTTGACGGCCATCAACAAAATCCAGAGGCCGATACACAGGGCGAATCCTAACCAGAATCCGTACTTGAACTGTGCCCTTGGAGAGCTCGAAGGAAAGTCACCGAAATTGGGGGGAGGAGTCTTAATCGTACGCCTCCTGGAATCGTTTTCGAACGAAGTTGCCCAGAACGGTGAGAGAAAGCGTGATAAAGAACAGCACCAACGCGACGGCGTAAATCGAGTAATAACGAACATCGAAATTTGAAATATCGCCCGTCGCGGTGGACGCCATGTGTCCAGTCATCGTCTGAATTTGTTGCCGAGGGTCGATTGTCAATTTTGCCAAGGCTCCGGCCGCCATCGCCACGATCATGGTTTCACCGATTGCTCGGGCGAGGGCCAAGAGAAACGCGGAAATAATTCCTGATAGCGCCGCCGGCACGACGACCTTTAGGGAGACATCGAATTTGGTGCTTCCCAGGCCGTAGGCGGCTTCTCTGAGTCTTCGCGGAACCGCTCGCAAGGCGTCTTCGGACAGTGACGCAACAGTAGGCAAGCAAAGAATGCCGACAGCAATTCCGGCGCTGATGGCGTTATAAAAATCAACTTGGATCCCGACGGCTTGAAGGGCGGGAGTAATCACCACCAAAGCGAAGAATCCGTAAACGACTGTCGGAATGCCGGCCAGCAATTCCAAGATCGGCTTGAGTACGTTTCGCAAACCTCGCGGAGCGTATTCGCTGAGGTAAATCGCAGTGATCAATCCCAGCGGCAGTGCCACACACATTGCGATGACGGTAACCCACATCGTTCCACAGATGAGCGGCCAAATTCCAAAGTGTTTGACGTTGCCAAGAGTCGGGTTCCATTTGAGCCCGAAAAGAAAGTCCGTCACACTGGTTTCTGGCATGCGGAAGAATTCAACCGTCTGCCCAATCAACAAACAAACGATCGTAACGGTGATCATCACCGTAAAGACAGTACACCCCGCCAAGGCCGCCAGAATAAACCATTCTCGGAACCGCGTAGCCGCCAGCGAGCGAAACTCACGACGCTCAAGGACGGCCGGTTTGGCTGTTTTTTGGGCTGTTGCCATTTATTTGCTTTGGAGGAGGCGGCGCCACAATTGGACGCCGCCATTTTAACGCGAAATCAAATCAAATGGGGAAACTATTTGAGCAGATTGTCGACGGTATAAGTCTCAGACAAAGAACCCTCTCTTTTGGCTGGTTCACCGTCTTTAAGAACCCAAAAGTGAGTGCCCGTTTTTCGCTTTTTGAAGTGAGCCTTGGCAGCATCATTGATTTCCTTGGGCAGACCAACGTACTTGACTTTGGATGCCAGCTCAGTGGCGTTGTCGAGGTAGTAATTGACAAACACTTTGACTTCCGGTCGGCGAGCTGACTTCGCGTTGACGTAAATGAACAACGGTCGTGAGAACGGTGCGTAGGCTCCCGACTCAATGTTCTCGGCGGAGACCTCGACGGGCTTGCCAGTCTCAGGGTTGACGATCTTGACGCCTTTGAGTTTGTCCTGGTTGGCGAAGTAATAAGACGCTCCAAAGAAACCGATCGCGCCTTCGGTGTTGGCAATTCCTTGAACCAGAACCTGATCGTCTTCGCTGACTGACATGTCTTCACGCATCGATGACTCTGATTTGCCAACAACGACTTCTTTGAAGTAGTCGAATGTTCCAGAGTCAGTACCTGGTGAAAAGATCTTGATTTGTTTTGCGGGCCAAGCGTCGTCAAGGTCTTTCCACGTCTTGGCGTTGACGAAGCTCTTGTCTTTCTTGTCAGCCAAGAAGATCTTTTTGAGTTGGTCGACTGTTAGCTGCTCGACAAAGTCGTTCGATTTGCCGACGGCGATTGTGAGTCCGTAATAAGCAACCGGGATCTCGATTAATGCGACATCGTTGGCTTTGCACTTCTCAAACTCAGCGTACTTGATCGGCCGAGAAGCGTCCGAGATGTCGGTTTCGCCTTTAGTGAATCGCTTGAATCCACCACCAGTTCCTGAGATTCCAACAGGAACTTTGACCTTTGGTGCAATCTTTCGAAAGCCAGCATCAGCGGCAATTGTGATTGGAGCAACGGTGCTGGAACCGTCAACCACGATCGTGCCTTCGAGGTCTTTCAAGCCGTCTTGGCTCAGGACCGACGTTGGGGTTGTAAGAAAACAGGCGATAACAGCTAATACAAATACTGGTAAAATCTTTTTCATTTTTTGCGCCGTAAAGGATTTAAACTTGAGGACTTATGCGAGTTGGTGTTACCAACAGAAACAACTCCAGCCCCACGTTCAACGTGGTGGTTGAAGCCATCAATCGTGAAAAGAATACGGAGCGATTGTTAAGATACTGTTAAGAAATCTTTAAAAACGAGTAAATTAGTTTTCAACGAAGTAAGTGGATGAATCTTGCGTATAAAACGGCGTTTGGGGTGTGTTTGCTGTGCCTGTTTTGGGTGCCTTGCGTTGTGTTTGCGGGTGGAGGACCTGAAAACGTTCTTTTGGTGGTCAACTCCAATTCGGACTCTTCGAAGATGTTCGCCAATTGGTACATCGACGGTCGCGACATTCCAGCACGCAATGTGGTTTACCTCAGCGGTGTGCCAATGCGCGAGCGGATTTCAACCTACGAATTTAAGACGAAGATTCTCGGTCCAATCATGCAGGTGATGAACGATCGGAAGCTGACTGCCGGGATTGACTATGTCATCTATTCATCTGACTTTCCAACAGCAGTAGAGATTAACGGGCAGCACCGGGCGTTGGCGAAGCTGAACAAGAATCGACAAATGAAGCTTTTTCTTGGAGAGGCTTCGATCAATTCGTTGACCTACTTTGCAGTGGCGTTCCTCAACGATAACCCTGGTTTCATGGTGCTTGATTCCAATCATTACTATCGCCAACCAGCTTCGGTAATTTTGAGACAACCGTTTTCTGGTCCGAGGCAGATCCAGTTTCAAAACGCAATCAACGTTTTTGACGATGGCACAGAAGAGCAATTGCAGACATCGATTGATACCTTAACCGAGATGTCAAAACGGAATCCGGGGCAGGTTGCGGTTACCTACTGGATTGCAAGGCTCTGCGCAAAGAAAGGGGATTCGAAAGCGGCGGCGCAGTGGCTACAACGTTCGATCCAATCGGGCTGGCGTTACAAGCAAAAGACGCTTGCTGATCCGGCGTTCGCAACAGCGATGGAGGATCAGTTCTTCAAGAGCTTTGTCGATCGAATTCCTGACGATTCATTTGGCGTTGCACCAACCCGAGGATTCAAAAGCGCCTACGGTTTTGGCCCCAACGGGTTTCACAACCATGAACTGGGGCAAGGGAATCGGCATTTTTTGTCCACCGTCTTGGGTGTGACTCGCAATTTTGGAACCACGGAGGTCGAGGCGCTCAGGCAGCTTAAGTCAGCAATGTCCGCCGATGAAACAAAACCTCGGGGCACGTTTTATTTTAGCGACAACGGAGATGTGCGATCCAACACTCGGAAACCAGGATTCCCAGTAGCGATCGCGGCGTTGGAATCGCTGGGATACAAAACACAAATTATCAAGACTAACTTGCCTAGAAATGCCGAGGACGTGGTAGGTTTGACTTGCGGGAAAGCGGGTTTTAATTTTTCGAAATCAGGCAGCAAAATAGTTCCTGGCGCGATTTGTGAAAACCTGACCAGTTATGGCGGAGTGATGGCAAGGAAGGGTCACTCCGGGATCAGTGAACTCATTCGTCATGGTGCTGCGGGCTCCAGCGGAACGGTTGTCGAGCCGTACGCGCTTCAGGCCAAATTCCCTCACCCGATGATTCACGCCCACTACGTCAGAGGATGTTCGTTGGCCGAATCGTTCTACCAGTCAGTGCATGGCCCTTTCCAGTTGCTGATTGTTGGCGACGCGCTTTGCCAACCGTGGGCGACCAAGCCAAGGGTTAAGGTTGACGGACTTAAGGCGGGTGATAGTGTCAGTGGTAAACGAGAATTAAAAATTGATATTTCACAGTCGCGCGTTCCCATTCAGGGAATGGAACTTTACGTCGATGGCAAACTGTTGTCGCGCTCAATCCCCAAAGAGACAATCAACTTTGATTCAACGAACTTGACTGATGGCTATCATGAGGTCCGAATTGTGGTAGTGGGCAAAGGCCTCATTGAATCAGTTGGACATTGTGTGATCCCGTTTCAAGTCGATAACTACGGCAAGCAAACGACTTTGACTGCCGAGCCAACCGAGTTTCGATTGAGCGACAGAATTACGTTTGATGCGAAAACCAATTTTGGAACTGCGATCGAGCTGTTTCAGAACAGCCGTTCGCTGGGAAAGAAAGAAGGGCAAGAGGTTGAGTTCACGGTGTCGGCATCAGAGATGGGACGCGGACCGGTGAAGCTTGTCGCAGTAGCGATCTCTGACACAGGAAACCAAGTCGCCAGTTTGCCGTTGGAATTTGAAATCACCGGACGGCTTTCAGAAACCAAAGTCATGACAGAGCCCAAGCCCAAACCGAAGGCGCCCAAGGCGCCCAAGATCCCTGCCAAATAATACTACAGCGCAATATCGAATTAGTTTTGTAGCCGAAGTCGCAAGACGATTGAAGGTCGGGCACTCTACTCCTGCCCGACTCGAGTTTTACCTAATCGAAATGAAAGTTGAAGACAGGATTTACATGATCAAAAAGATGTTGTGCGATCATGTCAATCATGTTTATCCTGTCCGAAACCATTGTGGAGCGTGCTTAGTTTGAGTGGCTGGACTAGGCGCCGGGCAAGCGAATTTCGAATTGGCTGCCCTTACCGGGCTGGCTTTCCAAGTGCACTGATCCACCCAAAGACTGCGTCAAGTGTTTCACGATCGCAAGTCCCAGGCCGGTTCCGCCCATATCCCGAGATCTCGATTTGTCGACGCGATAAAACCGTTCGAACACGCGAGCCTGTTGGTCTTTGGCAATTCCGATTCCGGTATCTAAAACTCGGATTGCCACCTCGGGATGAGTCTTCTGCGCCGATCCGCCGTCTTCAGCAGAGATTTCGCCAGCAAGTTTGCTTGTCGAAATCGTAACCACACCTCCTTCGAGCGTGTAATGAATCGCGTTGACGACGAGATTCTTCACCATCGTTTCAATAGCAGCGGCATCGGCTCGAGCGATTGGCGAAGGGTTCGTCAAATCGAGTTTCAACTCGAGCCCGCGTTCCTCAGCGAACCTCGAAAACTGCTCAACCGCCGAGCTGCAGACCAGATTTAGATCCACGTCAGAAATCGAGAACGCGCCTTCGCCCGATTCGACTCTGGCAAGTTGAAGTAAATCCTGGATCTGCGCGTTGAGTAGTTCCGCATGAAATTCGATCTGCTTGACAAAATCGAGGTTCTTTTCCTGATCGTTGATCGCGCCGATCCGAAGTGTTTCGGCATAAGCCTTGATCGATGCCAGTGGCGTTTTAAGCTCATGAGAAACGTTGGCGACGAAGTCACGACGCATTGTTTCCAGTTTTCTCAGGGCACTCACGTCATGCAAAACAACCACGACGCCGGGCCGCTTTTCGTCGGCCAGGACGGAGACGCGGGCGCTGAGTGTTTTGGGCGGCTTGGTCAACGTTTCGAATTCTGTCTTAGAAAACGTGCGCTTTTCCTGAGTCTGCTCGATTGAATCCAGCAGTTCGGGAATCCGGATGATCTCAAAAAGTCGTTTTCTAACGATTTCGGGCCGAGTCAATTTGAGCATTTCACATGCCGCACCGTTGGCCAACATGACTTGCCCGTTGGGCTCGATTGCAATCACACCTTCAATCATGCTCGAAAGCACCGCCTCAAGCCGTTGGCTGTTCTCCATGAGACGTTCTTCACGAACGGTAAGCTCGTTCTTCATGTGCTCAAACGCGTCACCAAGCTCTCCCCATTCATCGGGGCGCCTGGACAGGTTTGTAGAAGCTTGATAGTCGCCCACGCCAATCCTGCGAGCCGCCGCCGAGAACAACGACAACGGCTGCATGTGCTTGGCCGAAAATATCGACATCAACAACGCCGTCAAAGCACCTAACGCAATCGCAAACAGCCAAACGTACTTTTGAATCGAACGAATCGACGAGTTGATCACATCCATCGGAGTGGCAACGCGAACATAGCCCGGTTCAAGCTCGTTGTCGGAATCGACTCGGCGGGCAAAGTACATCATCTGTTGGTCCAGTGTCGAACTGAAGCGCTGAGAGAAACCGAATCCGTTTTCCTTGGCCTCCAACACTTCGCTGCGAGTCGCGTGAGGCCCAATGTCCAGATCACCCGTGACCGAGTCTGCAACGACGATGCCGTCGGGCTTGATCAACGTGATCCGCATTTCGGACTTGTCTCCAAATCGTTTGACGAGGTCTGGCAGACTTTCGTTCTCCAGCCCGCCTTCGAGCTCGCCAATCTGTTCTGCCAAAAGCACTGTCATAGCACTCATCTTGGATTTAGAAGCAACCATCATTTGATTGCGAGTTATCCAACTCAGCACGAACACAAAAATTCCCGCCGCAAGCAAATGCAGTATTAGATACCCAATCAGGAATCGTTGGACAGTTCGGGGGAATTTCACAGAAACGATGGTCGACTTGTTTCAGCCGCCTAAAAACCAAGCGCCGGACTAAATCAGTCACAGCATCAGTCGAAGTCTATCAGACAGTTTACTCCGATCAATTACATTGAATTCAAATTCCTTTTAGTGGGGCAGGGGGATATACTTTGGCGATCGGCCTCAGCTCAACCGGGCTGATGGACTTCTTGGCAACACCCTCAGTTTGAATGCCCATGCGTCTCGCAACCAAGTCAACACAACTATCGCTTTGGCCCAACATTGATGGCGTCCCTGCGTCGAACCCGATGTTTTTTTTCTGGTTCTTTTTTTCGATCCTTGCGACATTGATTGGCGTTTGCGATGCGGAGGTCGATCGGGCTAGCTCCGCTAGTTCAGTCCAACCGGTTGCTCTGACCGTCGCGGCGCAGGAAAAAGCAGAAAATAAAGACGATCAAGCCAATGCTCTCGGGCCAGCAAGTCGGTCGGGAACAACAGTTCGAATTCAATTGCCGATCGACAGTAACGTCAGCGCACGAGTTCGAAAGACGCTTCAGGAGCAAGCCGAGCGTGCACCAGCCGCTACACCCGCGTCGGGAAAGCCGGTGGTCGTTTTGGAGTTTGAAGCCGCCACTCAAACCGGACGCGGCAGTGAGCTCGAAGCCTGCATCGCGCTTGCAAGGTACCTGGGCAGCCCCGAGCTGCACCGGATCCACACCGTCGCGTATTTGCCATCCAAAAATACTAACCCACCGACTCAGCTCAATGGTCACGCGGTTCTGGTCGCCGTTGCGGCAAATCAGCTTGCCCTTGAGCCAGGCACGGCAATCGGTGCTGCTGGAATCGATGACAAGACGATCGAGCCTTGGGTCCGCGAAGTATATCGCTCCATCGCGCAGCAACGACTGACCGAAGTTCCCGAGGAAGTTGTGCTCAGCATGCTCGACGCGCGCGAAGGTCTTCATCGTGTAACCAAATCAGATGGTGGAGTTGTCTACGTCAATAGTCAGCAGCGTGACAAACTTGAAACAGAAGGCGCGTCCAACAGCGATCAGATCGCCGCCAATGGAGAACTGGCAGTACTGACGCGCGAGCAGTTGGAAGAATTCGGGCTTGTGCGACTGACGCCTGAGACGCGAGCCGATTTGGCGCGGCAGTTGGACCTGGTCCCAAGTTCGCTCGAAAGCAAAGTCGCCTCTGGCAAAGACCGGATCGCCATTCAAATCAACTTGCCGTCTTACATCGATGAAAAGTCAGCTCAGTGGTTGACGCTTGAAATGAGCCGACAGGTTTCAAGACAAAAAGCCAATCTGATTATCTTGAACATCGATTCCAATCAGGGCGAGGTTGATGCATGTCTGCGAATTGCACAACGATTGGTCGAATTTGATCAAAACAAAGTTCGCACGGTCGCCTACGTTCGAGAGTCTGCCATCGGACCAGTAGGCTTGGTCGCGCTCTCGTGTAGCCATCTGATCATGGCTCCTGATTCTCAGCTTGGCGGACGTCGGAGCCCTGATGACGAAGTCGATTTTGACGATGAAGAGCTTTCCAAAGACGACTTGCGCAAGCTTAAACCACTGGTCCAGGCGGTCGCGAAAAAGAAGCAGTCGGATTGGTCGCTGATGATGTCGATGCTTGATCCCAAGCTAACACTGACGCGGTATCGGCAGAAGGACAAGCAAGCCGAGCTGATTCGTATCTTGAGCAACGAGGAGTTCGAATCGCTCGAAGACCGTGAGACTTGGGCACCGCTTCGTCCGCTCGGCGGCGAGAATGGGATCAACGCGGTCGAGGCCGAGCGTGCGTCGATCGCCCGAACCGTTGCTGAGGATATGGGCCAAATCCAAACGATGTACCAACTCGAAAACAGCCCAAAAGTCGTTCAGCCAACCGCGACCGATCGCTGGGTTGAACGTCTGGCACGATTTTTGAGTTCGCCTTTCGTTGCGCCGTGGCTCTTGTTCGGTGCGATGTTCTTTTTCTCAACCGAGATGTCGGCTCCCGGGTTGGGATTGCCCGGTTTTCTGGCGACGCTTTGTTTTGTGGCTTTCTTTTGGAGCCAGTATCTTGGCGGAAATGCGGACTGGCTGGAAATCATCATGTTCACGGTCGGGGTGATATTTGTTTTGATTGAGATTTTCGCGTTGCCCGGCTTCGGAGTCTTTGGGATTGGTGGATTGCTGATGATCATTGTCTCGGTCGTGCTGGCGTCTCAGTCGTTTTTGATTCCCAGAACAACGCAAGAACTCGCGCAGATCCCTTTTTCGCTGTTGCCAGTTTTGGGAGCCGGTTTTGGTGTGATTGCCGGTGCGTTTGCGATCCGCAAAATTCTGCCCAATTCGCCGTACCTTCGTCGGATGATGTTGGAACCTCGAAAACGAATTGACACTGGACTGGAATCTCAAACAGATCCCGAGGCTGTTGTGGACTGGAGTCATCTTGCGGGTGAGACAGGAACAACGGTCACGAAATTGTATCCGGCTGGAAAAGCACGTATCGCCGGGCGAGTCTACGATGTTGTGTCCAACGGCTCATTAGTGGATAAAGGCGAGGAAGTTGTTGTCGTCGAAGCACAAGGCAATCGAATTGTCGTCAAACCTGTCAGTCCGAAATCAGAGAACACTTAGGATTAAGTAACAATGTATTGGGCTTTGTTTCTCTTGCTTGGCGGTTTGTGCTTGGTTGCTCTGGAGCTGTTTGTTCCTTCAGCTGGGATTATCGGAATCGTAGCGGCAACGTTAATCGTTGGCGGAATTATTGTTGGTTTCATGGATAGCCTGACGACGGGCGCGTTGATGTTGATGATCGCAGTAGTTGCGTTGCCGGTCCTGCTGACGATCATGTTTAAAGTCTGGCCGCATACGCCACTGGGAAAGCGAATCCTGCTTAAGGATCTCAAACCAGAAGACGTCTTACCCAAAAAGTCACACTATAAGAAGCGCAACGATTCGTTGGTTGGAAAGCTTGGTGTTGCCAAAACAAAAATGCTTCCCAGTGGAATCGTGGTGATCGACGGTGAGAAGTTTGATGCCATCAGTGAAGGCTTTGCAATTGATGAAGGCGACGCCGTCAAGATCATTTCCGTCCGCGAGCATCGAATCTATGTTCAGCCTTATGACGGCAAAATAGGCGATTCAGCAGATTTGCCCGTTCGTGATCGAGACATCCTCTCACAACCAATCGAAGAGCTTGGGATCGACTCGATCGACGATCCGCTGGCGTAAAAGCGTTTCAAAACTTGAAATTGTCTGCCAGACTCGACGGGCGAATTTGAAATCATCTCAAATGCCGGGTTCTTGCAGCACAACCCGGGGCTGTAGCCCAATGGTACTTACTTTAGACGCGAAAGCTCCTGAAATGGTAACCCGGTTGTGATTTTTTCAAAACACTCCTTAACAACATCAGCCGTTTTGGCTATCGCCCAAACGGCTAATTAAATCACAACCCGACGCGTGAGCGGGGCGAAGCTACATTTGAGTTCGCCCTCCCAAGAAAGCAATTTATCAAACCCGGCCAAGCACCAACACGGCCTAACGCCAATGCGCCCAAACACCAAAACGGCACATCCTAAAATTGGGCTGCAACAAAGCACTTTTATTTCTGGCTTCCATTAGCTACCTGCTCGCTTGAGCGCGGCGCGCTGGTGGCCAATCAAGCCCTCCAGTTCAGCCAGTCGGGCGGTGTCGTCAACCAATGACTGTGGCGCCGAATCAAGTTTCAACCACGTCCGCACGCGTACATAAGTGAACACGTTAAGTCCGGCGCTGAAGCGAGATGTTCCAGCGGTTGGCAATGTGTGATTTGGTCCGGCACCGTAGTCTCCGAAGACTTCGGCTGATTGGTGTCCGATAAAGATGCAACCTGCATTGCGAATCACCTGGGCGATGGTTTCCGCTTCTTCGCAATGAAGTTCAAGATGCTCGGGCGCAAGTGCATCGCAAACTGCAACCGCATCTTCCATCGACTCGGCAACGATTGCGGCTCCATTTGCCAGCGACTCTCTGGCCGTTTCTCCAGTCGGCAACTGATCCAGTTGGCTGGAAAGTGCGGCAACAACTTGCTGGGCAACCGACTGAGACGTCGTCACCAAGAACGGCCTTGCGTCAACATCGTGTTCGGCTTGGGCAAGCAGATCAGCAGCGATTGTTTCTGGGTCGGCCGTTTCGTCAGCGACCAGCACCAACTCGGACGGGCCGGCCAACATATCAATCCCGCAATCACCGCTGACGATTTTCTTGGCCGCAGTAACCCAGCGATTGCCCGGCCCAACGATCAGATCGCAACGCCGTAAATCAGTGAACCCATAAGCCATCGCGGCGATTGCATGCGCACCTCCGATGGCGAGGACTTGGTCGGCGCCTGCGATTGCCGCCGTAGCCAACATCAAGTCCGAAGGATTCGGAGTCGCAAGCGTGATTTTGTCGCATTCGGCAACGACGGCCGGCACGACCGTCATCATCACCGTCGATGGCAACGCGTAGCGTCCGGCCGGCGCGTAACAACCAACGTGTTCAATTGGTTCGATCGTATGTCCGGCCATTCCGCCGGGGACTTCTGTTTCAAGAGCGGACAAGCAATCGAGTTGCGCTTTGGCAAAGTCACCGATCCGCTTGGCGACGCGTCTTAGTAGTTCGATATCTGCCGGATCGATTCGGCCGATCGCTGCTTTCAATTCGTCTTTCTCGATCAACAGCGGTTGGTCGTCGGTCCGTTCGCCAAACTTGTTGGCGTAGACGCGAATTCCGACTTCGCCATCGTTGCGTACCTCGGCAACGATCGCTTCGGCGGCGCTCATCGTTTCGGGATCCAAAGACGCCGTAGGGTCACCGGGTTGAAACGATTCAGCCTTGATAATTTTGAAGGGTGACGACATCAGTTGCTTTCCGGATTCTCAAGTTTGTTCTTTCGCCGAACGACGCGGTTCATTCTTCGGGCAAGCTCTTGATGCACTCGCTCCAGTGTGACACCGTTTTTGAGCATCGCAACGAGTGAAAAGTACAGCACGTCGGCGGCTTCCCACGCAATCTCATAATCGTCGTCTTGTTGGCTGGCGTCGGAAAGCTCTTTGGCTTCTTCGAGCAGCTTGGTTTCCAACATTTTGGCATCGTTGGCCAATTTTCGCGTGAACGATTTCTCGTCCGTTTCATTGATGCGACTGGAGAGCCGTTCCATTACCGCCTGGATCGTGCGCTCGGCCCCAAAACAGGTATGCGTATCACGATGGCAAAAACCCGGCGGGTCCTGAGTGACCATAAAGCGAAGACAATCCCGGTCACAGTCCATTCGGATATTGATCATCTGCTGTGTCGCGCCGCTGGTTTCGCCTTTGATCCAAAGCCCGCCGCGCGAGCGAGACCAATAAGTCCCAACCCGATTTTCAATCGCGTGGTGAAGGCTTTCATAATTCGAATATGCCAGCCCGAGCGCCGTCCCAAGCGGGTCAACAATGATTGTGGACCACAACTCATCCGGGCGATCACTGACCAGGACGGTCTTGAAAAAGTCGGTTATCAAATCAGCGGTCAGCAATTGGGCGTCGATCAAGCAATCGAACCTTGCCATCTCCAATTCGCCGATTCGATCGGCCGATGGCTGTGCCAAGGCAACTAGATAACCGCTGGGGATCGCTGCGTCGGGCGAGTCATCATCGATAACAAAACTGATTCGATCGTCCGGTACGGCGCCGAAGTCTTGCTGTGGATCTTTGGAGAGAATCGTTGTCGCGCCGGCGTTGAGCAGTGCCAACGCAACCGTCTCGTCGTACTGACTGAGCTCAATTCCTAAATCGACCAGTCCACCAACTCGCTTGACGACTGTTTCCAGCGACTCACAGTCGGCAGGTTCGACGCCCGACAAGGCGACGGTCCCGAACAAGCTCCAGTGCGTCAGTTTTTGGACCAACTCGGCTGGGTCAACTGAAGATTGGTAGGTGATTGTAGGAATGATCATGATCTGAAATTTGGGAACAAATAAGGAGCTCTATATAATTCGCGGTAGAAAGAACACTAATCTGCACTAATAAACACTAATGGAGAAACGAGTAGAGTTATGTTGAAGCAGGAAGGTTACGACCTGATGGGCGCGGCATTCGAGGTTTACAACGCGATTGCAGATTAGTGTTCTTCCCTTTTCCTAATTTTGAACGCTACGCTCTAACTTCGATTCCTTTGGCTGCCAGTTGTTTTTTGACTTCGGCGACGGTCATGTTTCCGTCGTGAAAAATCGAAGCCGCAAGAACGGCGTGGGCTCCATGCTCGAACGCCTCGACCATGTGTTGAACCGAGTCAGCGCCACCAGAAGCGATAACCGGCAGACTGCACGCTTCCGTAACGGCGTTGAGCATCGGTAGATCGTAACCGCTGCGGGTTCCATCTCGATCGAAGCTAGTCAGTAGAATTTCGCCCGCGCCCAGTTTTTGGGCTGTCGCCGACCATTTTACTGCGTCGAGAGTTTCGGCTGTCGTTCCACTGCGCGTCAGGACTTGAAACATTCCATCGGTCATTTTTGCGTCGATCGCAACGACGGTGCATTGTGCGCCAAAACGCACTGACATTTCATGGATTAAGTCAGGATTGCGAACGGCTGCGGAGTTGATACTGACCTTGTCGGCTCCGGCATTCAAAAGTCGTCCGGCATCTTCGACCGATCCGATACCGCCTCCGACGGTCAGGGGAATCCCCAACTTGCGCCGAACTTTTTCCACGGTTTCCAGCATCGCGATACGATCCTGGCGTGTTGCGGTTACGTCAAGCAAAACCAATTCATCGGCGCCCTGGTCTTCGTAGTGAAACGAAAGCTCAACCGGATCGCCGGCGTCGCGAAGGTTTTGAAATTTGACGCCTTTGACAACACGCCCGTCGTTGACGTCGAGGCAAGGAATGATTCTGGATTTTAGCATGATTAACTTTGGCCTCCGTTGGCGAACGTTTCACCGGCAATCCAGTTTTGCAAAACCTTCTGGCCCCATTCTCCGGACAGTTCCGGGTGAAACTGGCAGGCTAACATTCGGCCGCGCCAAATGCTGCTGATGAATTGTCCTCCGTACTCGGAGTTCGCGTAGCCCCAGCCCTCGGGTGGCTCGACTAACCGGAACGAATTGGCGAAATAGGCTTCGCCGGTTTGATAGGGGCCTTCGGTTTGCGGCTGAACAACGTTCCAGCCGAGCTGTGGGACTTTGACGTTGTCACCAAATCGTTTGATCTCATGCGGAATGACACCAAGCCCAACTGACGTTTCGCATTCTTCGCTACTGCGGCCCAGCAACTGCATTCCAAGACAAATCGAAAGCGTTGCCAACTGCGGCGTGTTGATTCGCTCGATGATTGTTTCGCGAAGTCCCAGCCGGTCGATCGACTCGACGGCCGCCGCAAACGCGCCGACTCCGGGCAGTACGACATGCGACGCAGTTTCGATATCGGATGGGCTTTCGGTGAGCTGCCATGGCTCGCCAAGCCGATCAAATGCGGCTTGAAGCGAACGGATGTTGGCCACGCCTGTGTTGATGATTTGGATCATTGTTTCATTCTTCGGATCAGTCGTTCGGAATCATAATCGGGCGCCCCAAGCGAGGGCTGTACCTCGCTTACGCGCCGGGTTACCAATTGACAGAGGCAAACTCTGTCCACCGTTACAAAACGCCTTTCGTGCTGGGAACCTCGCCATCGGTTCTGGTGAGGGCTTCGCGAAGCGCCTTGGCACACGACTTGAACGCGGCCTCGGCCCGGTGATGATCATTGGTTCCGCGCAGCACGTCAATGTGTAGCGAACACTTAAGCGTCATTGCTAGTGATTGGAAAAAGTGAGTGATGTTCTCACAGGCCCACGTACCAACCATTTCACGTTCCAACTGCAAATGAATCTCCGGCCAGGGGCGACCGCTAAGATCGATCACGGTCCGTGCCATCGCTTCGTCCAGCGGTGCATAAGCATAACCAAACCGTTTGATTCCGGTTCGTCGGCCTAGCGCGGCATCGATTGCTGTTCCCAGTGCAAGGGCGCAGTCTTCGGCTGTGTGGTGATCATCCACGTGCAAGTCACCAACGCATTTGAGTTTTAGATCCATCCGGGAATGGAATGCCAGCGCGGTAAGCATGTGGTCGAGGAATCCGATCCCAGTTTCAATTTCCGTTTTGCCAGTCCCGTCGAGATTGACTTCAAGATCAATGTTGGTTTCCTTGGTCTCCCGATTGGAACTCCAGGTTCGATCACCCGACGCAGCGGAACCTGCTGCCAGCGGGATCGTTTGGGTCGCTTCGCTGGCAACGTTGCTGGGCTTGAGGGCAGCGCCAACAGCGGTTTTGTGTGGCTCGAATTCGGTTTCGGTTACGCGACAAAGTGATTGAGCGAGTCTCAAGAAATCGCCGGCTTGAACAGGGCAGGTGACCCGGATTCGGTTTTCGAGCAGCGGGTTGCCGGTGAACTTGCGAATTCCAATTCCGTCTTCTCCCAGTCCCGCCCAGATTTTTTCGGCGTTAGAAAACTCGGCGAACACAAAATTGCCTTGGGACGGAAACGGTTTGCCACCACATGACGTGATCAATTCAGTAACCAGTCCGCGAATCGCCCGAACGGCTGCAAGGTTTGACTTCATTTGATCCTGATAATCAGACAAAGCCCGTCTGGCAGTTTCCAGCGAAACCGCGCTGACTGGAAATGGTCCCGAAGAGTTGCGAATCGTAGTGGCGTAGTCTGCTGTAGGGGCGATCAAGTATCCAACTCGCAGTCCCGCCAGCCCCCAGGCTTTGGAGAACGTTCGAACGATCATGATGTTGTCGTCGGTAGTCAAATCGGACGTGGGATCGTCATCGGCGAATTCAATGTACGCGTTGTCGACCAGTAGTTTTGCGCCGGCAGATTTTGCGGCGGAATTGACTTTGAGAATTGTCTCGGTTGAGATGTAACCGCCGGTCGGATTGTTGGGAGACGTCAGCACAACCAACGCGGTGCTTGAATCGATCAGCCCGATCAACTTGTCGGTCGGAAAATCTCCTTCGATCCATTGAGTTGTTTCAACGCTGCCGCCGTAGTTGTGGCAGTAGATATCGACCATCTCAAACGATGGAGCGTGCGTGACGACTTTGTTTCGGTCATCTGAAATCGAATTTCGCATGACGCGGTCGATAGATTCGTCGCCGCCTGCGGTAACAACGATCCGATCGCCTGAAACACCAACCCACTTTCCAATCAACTCTTGCAGTTCAACGTGCGAGGGATATCGCGAAACGTAAGGAGTGCCGAGACTGCCTAGTTGATTATCCAAATCATCGATGGCGCATTGCGACTCGTTTCGGCTGAGCTGCAGCGTGATTTCATTTTTGAATTCGGGCGTTTTGTAGCCGCTGGGGTTCTTGGCCATTGGTCTTTCGCCAACTCAGAAACAGGACTCAGATATAGTTAATGCAGTTGGACAAAGTTACGGGACAAGCTGTTCGGCAGAAGTAGTGACGATGTCACAGGCTCCAGCGTTTTTCAGTTTGGGGATGATCTCGGCAAGGTCTTTTCTCAGGATCGCTGCCCGAACGGCAACCCAACCGGTGTCGCTGAGAGGGGAAACAGTCGGCGTTCGCATCGAAGGAAGAAAGCCACAGACGGCTTCCAGATTTTCCTGAGCCACGTTAAGGTCCATCATCACGCGGCCACGGGCTTGGAGAACGGCTTTGATCAACATCGTAAAATCTTCGAGTTGTTCTTTGAGCGCTGGGTCCTGCATTGCGGCTTTGGAGGCGTACAACCGCGTGGAGGATGTCATCAACTGATCGATGATTTCCAACCCGTTGGCCCGGAGCGTTGAGCCGGTCGACGTGTTGTCCATGATGCAATCGGCGTCCTCGGGCGGGAAGACTTCGGTTGCGCCGAAGGTTTGTAGTACTTCTGCATCGAGCTTGTTTTGGTCGATCCAACGTTGGGCAAGATTGGGATACTCTGAAGCGACCGTGATCTTTCGATTCGGGAGCTTTCCGTCTTCAAGGATTTGGTGCGGTGCTGCGACGATCAATCGAACTGGGTTAAGCCCGGTGTCGAGAAGTTCGACTAATTCGGTGCCGGTTTCCTCAATCCAGTCCTGGCCGGCAAATCCCAGGTCGCGTGAACCAGCGTCGAGCATACTGATCACATTACGCGGCTTGAGGATTTTGGCGGTAAAGTTGGCCAGCGAAATATTTGGTCGATAACCGCGTTGAGAGTTACGAATCGAAATTCCAGCCGACTTGAGAAGGTCGACGACTTGGTCGAACATCCGTCCTTTGGGAAGTGCCAATCGGACTTCGGCGGGGTCGGGATTAGAAGACATGATTGCCCTTTGTTTCGCGGATTGGAGTGTAGTTTGGGTGAATCGGCCAAAAAAAAACGCTGACCTGTGGCCAGCGTTCTGTGATTTGCATTTCGCAACGTCAGAATAAAAGTCCACAACCGTCATCCGAAAAGATGATGTGCATGATGGTGGTGTGTGTGGACGTTCGATTGCATGGAGAAATTTTAAGCGGTAAATGCCCGGTGTCAACCGGTTTTTGAACGATTGGTGCTCAAGCTCACGGCGGTATCGGTGCGATCCCGCCAGATGAAGGATTAAGTAGGTCCAGCTATTACCTTTTCGAAAATCCGGCTTTAGCCGCCGCTGTTTTCGGCTTGCTCTGCTGAATCACCAAATCGTTTGCGGATCTGCGAAACCATTCTTGATTTGATTTGATAGATCACATTGGTCGTCACGTTATGGTCGTCGGCGATTTCTTTGGCTGGCTTATTATCCATCAACAGCCCTTTCAAAACCGACTTGTTCCGATTTTTGGATTTGGACCGTTGTTCGATCCACGCAAATATCGTTGAGACAAATTTGCTTTTCTGATCGGACTGTTTCTGTCGTCGCTCCCAAACCGAATCGAACCGCTGAGACGTTGGATTTTTGGGAAACGGAATTTCGTACATTCTCTGTTGCCAGTTCGATCCACCAACAGTGGCCAGATCACCAGAGCCTTTTGAGTAGATGTGGTTGCGCGTTATCGTATACAACCAACCTGGAAACGATCCGCGATTCTCAAGTTCCTGATAACTGTTAATGTTCTTGACGACTTTCGTGAAAACGTCTTGAACAACGTTCTCTCGTTCGTGAGGGCACCTCACACCTTTTTCTTTGGCCCAATCACAAATCACGGGAGAGTAAAGTTCGTAGAGCAACTCCCATGCAGCGGGATCGTCGGCCTTGAGCTGTTCGATCAAAGTCTGGCGCGGATCGCTCCCGCTTTTTTTGGTCGTATGAGCAAGGCTATCGTGTTGCGTCTCCGCCATTGCAAACTGAGTTCCGAAAGGAAGTTACATGGATTCATGTGAATGAGAATAATTCTTATCTTATCCAAGTATTCGGCAAAGAACGAGGCAAATCGGACAAGAACTCCAATTAATAAAAATTAGTCAGAGGCGTGGTTTTTAGGGAGTTTGATGTATGGCTCGATAACGTTCACCAATTTGTTGCGCCGACAGTATGTTCGACTCCAACTGCTGCTTTTGACGAACTGAAATCGGTACCAGCCACAGTAGATTGACTGGATCCCCTCGAAAGTTTGGGAGCCTTGGGTCCTGACTAATGAAATAATCGGAATCCTTTCCCAGTAGCGCAGTTCCACAGTTTTCCAAGACGCCTGCTAGCTCGCATGTGTGACCGGCGCCCAGCCAAGTAAAGTTCCGCCAGGGATAGCTCGCCAAGTTGCTGATTTGACTCGCCACATGAGCGAGTTGTTCAGGCTGATCCGCAATCGCAATTGGCAACTCAATTGCTATTTCGATTCGGCGAAGAAGGTAGGGTTGATCGCTGAATAGTTCAACCGCCGGTTGGGGGCAAAGTGACATTCCTACCGTCGCAAGGATCAGATGTTTCTCGGTTCGATATTGAATCAAGCCCCGAGGCGGAAACGTGCCACCATCGATGGTGAAGTATTCAGGTTCGGCGTTGCCGGCACGGAATCGAGTATCGTAGAAATCCAGCAGTGCACCCTGGAGCTGAGAAAAGGGAGTGGTGGTTGGGTCGGAAGGCGCTTTTGTGGCAGCTTCAACGTTTGACCCATACGAATCCCAAAATTGTGCGGCTTGTTTGATCCGCTGATCCAGTTTTGGATTGTCAGGCATGGGCCAGCAAAGCGGCGTTTGGTTGGCACACTGAGCCGAATAGCCATGAAAGCCCTCCAGCCCACTCCACGGTGGAATGATCGCAAGGGTCTGTTGGTTGCCTGCTTCGTCAGTTTCAATCAGCGCAACGCCGTTGCCTTCTTCAAACCAGACGATCGAAAGTTGATCCGGGTTGGGGAGAGGCTGGCCATCGCGAACGACACAATCGGTTCGAGGAAGCATCGGTGGTATGCCGGCTTGCATCTCGTCTTGGTTGATCACGTACGGACCGATGCTCAAATTACGAACCCAGCAAGCCCGCGTCCCAAATTTCTTCCCGTGTCCCTGTTTGGGCGATTGAGTTAGATAAAGATAGACCGATCGCGAGTCGTGTTGAACGATCGCGTCAAGCGTCCCATAGGGCGAAGTCTCAAACAGCAGGACTTCCGGTTCTCTGAGCATCTCGTCAGATGGCGTGGCCGGTTGGGATTGAGATTGGTCTGTGCTTTTGTTCATAGGTAGATGGAATACCGGCGTCGATGGTTACCAACATTTCAATGAGCTGAAACAACTGGCGAAGTAATCCGGTACAATCTAGCCGCTCAGGGATCCAATCGACAGAGACAAAACGGGTTTTCAAAACCGATGATAACCGAATCAGAACCGATCACAGCGGCGGTAGTTGACGATGCCAGTTTGGCGATCGATTCACAATTGCTTTGCAAAACTTACTCCGACGGCTTGCTTTCGAGAAAGCGATTCCAAGCCCTGACCGACGTGACGTTCAGTGTGAATCAAGGCGAGATTTTTGGGTTGCTCGGTCCCAATGGTGCGGGGAAGACGACGTTTATCAAGATTCTGCTGGGCATCATTCGCAAAACTTCCGGCAGCGCAACGATGCTTGGCCAACCCGCTGGGAGCCGCAGTGGTCGGCGTTTGGTCGGATATCTACCCGAGCATCTGCGGATTCCGCCGCACCTCAACGGCTATACTGCTCTGGAGTGTTATGGAAGTCTCAGTAATTTGCCGAAGTCTATCATTCGAGAAAAGCGTGACGGCCTACTCGAACTTGTTGGGCTGGCCGACCGCGCCAAAGACCGTTGCAAAAAATACTCCAAAGGAATGTTGCAGCGGCTGGGTTTGGCTCAGGCTCTCTTGCACGATCCGAAATTGCTAATTCTCGACGAGCCTACGGACGGGCTTGATCCGCAGGCGCGAGCCGACATGCGGGCGATCATTCGTAGGCTCAAAGACGACGGTGTCACCATTTTTCTCAACAGCCACATTCTTCAGGAAGTCGAGATGATTTGCGATCGAGTCGCGATCCTCAATCGCGGCGTCTTGAAATACAGTGGCAAGGTCGATTCGATTGGCGAGTTTGTGGCTTCTGAAGCGGGAGTCAAAACGGGCTTGGTCGTCGACATCGATGTCCTCGGCCAGCCAGCCGCTATCAATACCGCTTTCTCAAACCACGATTTCGAAATTAAGTCCAGGACTGGTGACGAGTCGTTTACGGTTCAGTTGTCGGTGGAGGATCAGAACGGCATCGATGCGTTGGTCGATCAACTGCGGAACAACGGAGTCAGTATTCAAAGCATGAACCGGCAGCAGTTTTCACTTGAAGACGCTTTCTTGAAAATCATCACCCAAGACTCGCCCGACGACAGCGTGGAAACGCGTATGGACGAAGTCTTTCTCCAGGAATAGAACTCGATGCGACCGTATCTTGCGATCATCAAAGACTCGTTTCGCGCCGCAATGGCGTCACGGGTGCTGTATGTCCTGCTGATTATGATCACTCTATTGTTACTGGTTCTGGCGCCGCTGCACATTGAGGAATCGCTTGATTGGCGGCTCAATCCCAACGTCAACGTCCGACGACCCGACGCATTGGTCCGCCAGATCGTACAGGAAAACGAGACCAAGCCGCCGGTGGCTCGGGTCTGGTCGATGTTGTCTCAGTCATTGAAAACTCGAATGACAGAGGTCGTCGAGAGTGGGCAAGACGAAAAGGAAACGCCCCTAGGTTCTCCACCAGGTGGGTTGGAAAGCGTTTTCGTTCAAGCCGAATTGATCGAGGCGCTAAACGAAATCATTTCCGACCCCGAGTTCTATCACGCTGACGACTGGCAGGGTCGAGTGCTGCCAGCCGAAGCCGAGGAGTTCGTCAACACTGGTGTCAGGAACCTCACCGAGGTCCGAGCCAAACGACTTAACCGTCTCCTGCTTGCGCAAGCCTTCCCCGGGTTGATCGATTCAGGAAACTCATCTGCGTTGACGCTCAAGTACGCGGTCTGGGATTTTCCAATTCCGATCTCAATGACCCATCAGCAGTTCGCCCAAATGTTAACCAAGTTCATCCCTTGGATGTCGTGGGCCTGGTACTTTGAAAAGATGGTGCTCTCGATCGGACTGTTGATCGCGATCATCGTGACCGCCAACATGATTCCAGATATGTTCGAACCGGGATCGCTAAATCTGCTGTTGAGCAAACCGATATCGCGCTGGGGTTTGTTTACCTCGAAATTCTTTGGCGGCTGCGTGTTCATCGGGCTTTGCGCGTTCTACCTGTTCTTTGGCCTTTGGCTCTGGATGGGCTTGGCGATGGGAGTCTGGGATCGGGCGATGCTGTTTAGCATTCCGCTGTACATCATTGTGTTCGCAATTTACTTTTCCGTTTCTGCCGTTGTGGGGCTGATGTGGCGAAGCCCAATTGTTTCGGTGATTCTGACGCTGATATTTTGGGTGTTCTGTTTCTCGATTGGCACAGCGTTCGTTCCATTTGATCGCAAGATGACCAATAGTGAATTCAATTCGTTGTTGCCCGTCAACGATACAGTCTACGCGTCCGACGTAATTCATCGTCTCAAGGTTTGGGATGAAGGCGAGAACGGATGGGCACCGGCCACCGATTCCAAGATGGGCGAAGAGCTTGAGATTCAGTTCGAAGCCAACTCTTACATGATTACGATTAAGGAGCTTCCAGACGCGATGCCGGGTGTCCTTAATTTTCTACCGCCAGTATTCGATTCAACCAACTCGCAGATTTATTCCAGCAACTACGATCTGGGCAAGTCGCTTTCATCGGGGAAGAAGCCGTTGTTGGTGGGCAAGGTAATTGACGGCGCTGATCCAGAATTTGTTGAAGTTGGCAAGTTGCCAAACGATGCGGTTCGTCTGTTTGAGACAGCCAATGGGACTGTTGTCGCCAGTTCCGACGGTGCGTTTCACCGGCTTAACCAAGCCGCCGTAGAGGCTTCGTTGTTGAAATTCCAAAGCCCCAAAGGCAAAGGTGCCAAGTCAAAACCGACCAAGCCAAAACCGACCAAGCCAAAACCGGATAAACAGACGCCCAAGAAATCCGACCCTCAAACCGGCGAATCAGTTGGGGAATTGTTTGAACGGATCGGACCGGCTGGCGATCGTTTGGCAATTCGCTCAGCCCAACACGTTGACTACTGTAAAACTCGCGACGAGTTCGCGATTTACCGACGAGGAAAGCTCCAGATTTTCAAGTCGCAGGATCAACAATACATCCAACACGCGACTCTGGATCTGGCGCTCGGTTTCGGCGTCGGCATGACGTGCAGGTTGGCTTATCAAGGCCAAACGATCGTTTTGGCGTTTGGAAACGGAAAGGTCATCACGATCGATGCCCAGTCGGTAACGGAGAAGAACGAGTATCAACCAGAAAATCGAACGGGGATTGAATCGGTTTGTGGCTCAGCCAGTGGACGGTACTTTGGCGTCTTGTACCGAAACGGAAACCTGTGGATGCTCGACACCAGCAGCGAAGAAGAAATGCAGCTGGCCGATGTTGTCGGACAAGGAGAAGTCTGCACGTTTACGTTTGCTGAGGAAGATCTTTGGGTTTGCGACAACACCGATCGTGCGACGCATTACGATTTGACTAACAACGAAATGGTCGTCAGACATTCGCCCACCGGTGGGAGAGTGGAATGGATCTATCGTTATCTGTTGCGTCCGTTTTACAAGATTTGCCCCAAGCCGGGCGAGTTTTACAAAGTCGTTTCTCATTTGTCGTCGTCGGGTGATTCTCAAACCAACCAAAGCCTCGACCGAAACAAGACAGCCGAAACCAAGGACCCGTGGGTTCCGCTTTGGAGCGGTTTGCTGTTCATGTTTGCGATGTTGTCGCTGGGATGCCTGATATTCCAGTACCGCGATTATTGATAATGTGACGGGTTTGCGTTTATCAAATTGTAAACCCAGTTGCGCGCCCAACGTGCGTTGCATTGTGAAACGCACGAACCGACACAATCATAAACTGAGCCGTTTTGGCGAGCCCCGGTTTGTCATGCGCTTAACCGAGGCTAGGCCGCGTTTGAAAAATGTCAAAACATGAATTTTAGGGAGTGCGAAGCTCCTGCTGAGCCAGCGTCATCTGGCGCTTCAAGCTCAGCAGGAGCTTCGCCCTCCCTAAGAAGCAACTTATAAAACGCGGCCTAGCGCGCCTAATTGCACTTACTTTAGGAAAATAGAATGCCACTCGGACTCGGCTGACCTTTGAGCCGTCATTCCCGCCTACGCGGGAATGACGGTTGGTAAAAATCACAAGCTCGCGTGTTACCATTTCAATCCGCTAGCGGTTTGGTATCTACGGTTTGCTTTCTATAGTTTCAGGGTTGAATTTTCGCTAATCTGCGCCGCAATTTTCTCCATTTCGGCGGCAAAATGATCCAGCGAATTCTCACGATAGTGCGGTCCGATCGTGCTTTGATTTTCAGATCAGGCAGATCCACCAGATCACGTTGGCTTCAACCTTTACGTTGCAAGTGCTTGATTCTGTTCGGGCTTTTGTCTGTGCTGGGGCCATTCAATCTTGCGCAGGCCGATCAAAACATGCCTCACGAGTCGTTGCCGACTGCCTGGAAATCGGACGCTGAACTAACGGATGTGTTCTTCCTTAATTCCCAGCTTGGTTGGGCCGTTGGCGCGCAAGGCGTCATTCTCCGAACTACCAACGGGGGAGTGCAGTGGACTGAAATCTCCCAAGCCCCAGATCTAATCGTCGATGATATTTCGCTTGGGCAGAAACTGAAGAACATGCGATCCGGGGCGCGTAGTCGGCTTACAGGAATCGCTGACGATTTTTCTGGAGCCCAGCAACGACCGATTCGGTGCCGTTTTGAATCAGTCTGTTTTATCGACGCCGATCATGGCTGGATCGCAGGCGGATATGAGGTCCCTTACGTCGGTCGCAGCCGAGCCGTGATCATGCGAACCAACGACGGCGGGCAGACGTGGGAATCGATTCGCAGCCTCGTTATTCCGCGGATCAACAAGATTCAGTTTACCGATCAGCTTACTGGATGGGCGGTCGGGCGAACCGGGAACCTGTTTCAAACCGGCGTGTTCCACACCTCCAATGGAGGTCAAACTTGGTCAAGCAAGTCTTCGACGAAACTGCCCGGTTGGACCGACGCTGTGAAAACGCGACAGGGATTGCTGACGATCAACTATGAGGGGAATCTTGGCATACTCAGGAACAGCGACTTTGAAGCGTCCGTCATCCGTCAACGAGAATTATCTCGGATCAATCAAATCTCAATGTCCGATGACGGGAAAGGCTGGGCGGCTGGTGAGCGAGGCACGATGCTCAAGACAGTTGATGGCGGGCGGAGTTTCGTTCCGCTGGAGCTGGGCTCGTCCAACGCAGCCGGACCAAACGCGAGAATCGCCGCGCTAATCAAACAGTTTGATTTGAAAACGCTGGCCGTTACTTCCAACCAAGTCTGGTTTGCAGGTGATCCGGGATCGCTTTTGTTTGCCGTTGATTTGGAATCGGGAAAAGCGATCGCGCGCAGGTTGCCGGTTCAAAGCCGGATCAACAAAATCTGTTTTGCCGACGATCAGCACGGTTGGGCGGTGGGTGCAAACGGATGCATTCTTTCAACCAACGACGGCGGACAGACTTGGGGGCTACAGCGAGGTAAAAATCAGACTGCAGCGATGCTTGTCATCAACTCAAGCCCCGACGCGGTTGGGTATGAGTTGTTTTCTAAATACGCTTCCCAGGAAAATCACCTTTGTGCTTCGGTTCTCTTTGATGCGACCAAGCAACAGTATCAGGCAATCAACCAGGCAATCGATCGACTCGGAGGCGCGAGCTGCGATTTGATAGATTCAACTGATGGTCTTGATTCGCCAGACTCGCTCAGGAAACTGGTACGGCTGATTCGATCGTTGCAGCCACGTTTGGTTGTCTTGAATACCGGTCCGGTGGGCGATCAAAACAGAAACGTCAGGTTTCAACGGTTGGTGACCCAGGCCATCGGTTTGGCGGCCGATCGAAACGCATTCGACCAACAAGTTGTTGACGCTGGTCTAAAGCCATGGCAAGTCAGTCGCTTGGCCACCAGAGATGATGTTGGGACAGTCAGCATCGATGCGCGTCAGTTGCTTCCCAGTACTGGCATGTTGATCGAAGACCAGATCGCGGTCAGCCGGGCGATCTCTGGGCAGACGGTTCTGCCAAAGCAAACATTGAGTTACCGAATCACCGAGTTGACTCGAAATGGACGGCTCAAGGCAGGTGATTTGATGTCTGGCCTAGCTGGCAATCCCAATACGAAGCGTGCTGGTGGCCACAAACGGCGTGGCAACCTGACCGCAATTCATCAGGCTTCGGCAAAACAAAAAACGTTCGATCAGTTTTTGAAGTTTGAGTCCAGCAAACCGCAAGACGTGATGGTTTGGCGTCAACAAGTTCAAGCGTTCGCCATGAAGATGGAGAGTGATGTCGCCGGAGTTTGGTTGATGCAGCTTGCCGAAAGGTATTTCACCGCAGGGAATCCGGAATTGGCAGCCGCGTCTGCAGAACTGCTTGTCATGAGGTGGTCTGAGCATGGGTTTGCTCCGGCGGCGCTTTCGTGGTTGGCACACTATTACGGCAGCGACGAATTTGGACAGATTGAGTTTTCGAAACGAGTTCTCTCCGGGCAACTGGGCAAAGCCAACCCCAGCCCTTCGACGAATCAAGTTACGCTCGCTGGAGTCAACACCGACAGTGATTTCCAGACGACGCCCAAAATCATTCAGGCGGGCGGCGTTTCACAATTGGTTTGGGAACCAGTCAAAGAAGCATTGAAATCTGAATCGGATGAAGCCAAGGTTGACGACTCTGTCGATTCGATCGCAGAAACAAAACGCAAGTTCTTTGAGTCGCGGCATCAAAAGGCAGGTCTGTTTCTCAAACAGCTTGGTCGTCGCGATCCAGAGTTGGTTGCAAGCCTGCAATATCAGATGATGGAGGCGCAACTCGCCCGGCAGATCAGCGGAAAGATTACCAGTGAAAGCCGTTGGAAGAATCTGGCTCAGCGGCGCGATACTTCCGGTGCCGCGATTCCACTGGGCGCTCAGCGGGAACTTGCTCTTGGCGGATTTACTGACAAAAGTGCTCGACCCATCGCTGCGCTTTCATGCCTAGCGACCAACCAGCGTCCCAAGCTCGATGGGCAACTCAACGACGCGTGTTGGCAGAACGTGCACCAGACCGGCAACGCGATTTCATCGGTGGTTGGTCTTGGGTCCGAATCAACCCAAACCGAATCTGATTCCCGCGATCTTACGATGCTGGCCCACGATGATGAGTTTCTGTATCTAGCGCTTGTTTGCCAAAAAGTCCCCGGACACTACTACAACCTGAGGAAACAAGCTCGCCCGCGTGATCCTGATTTGTCACGCCGTGATCGAGTTGAGTTGACGATTGATATCGATCGAGATTATCGCTCGGCGTTCAAGTTCGTTGTCGATCATCGAGGCTGGGTCAGCGACAGTTGCTCCGGAAGTCTGGGCTGGGATCCTGACTGGTACGTGGCGCAGTCGGAAAACGAAACGAGCTGGACGGTCGAGGTTGCAATTCCGCTGAAGCAAATCGCAGTCAAGGAACTCGATGAGAACACGATCTGGGCGATGGCGGTGAAGCGAAAGATTTTCGATGATCGCAATGTTTGGAAGAGCGATTCGAAACCGGATTCGCCGACGGCAGATCTTCAGATCGGATTGACGGCTCATCCGGGCGAGTTTGAACTGGTCCGATTTGTTGGCGATTCTGGGGAGCCTGCGGCGCCGGCGTTGGAGGATCAAATGTTGTCAGATGTGATTTCCAGCGGCCCCAATGGCCAAATGCGCAGGTAAATCCCGAAGTTATCAACTCGATCTCAACCGAAAAGTCATTCCAAACCGACTATCTCAGTGTCGGCTGACTATATTCGAAGGGCGCGAGTTTATCGGGAATCAACATGACCAAGCAGCCAGAATCGAGCGGATCGTCTTTACCGCGCGACGGTTCCGCTTTGGGTTCCGAGTTGTCGGCTTCGTTTGGCAAACACAATTCGAACCGGCCTGCTGGCCAGTCAAATCAATCGCCTGAGAAACGTCCTTCCAAACCTTCGCTCGGTGCTCCCAATCCAAAGCTGCGTCGGCGCCGAACGACTGCAGTTAGCAAAGAAGAAGGTAAAAGCGAAATCGTTGAAGGAACGCAACGAACCGAAACACCGGGAACTCAAAAGAAGAAGGTTTCAAGCCAACCCAACCACCAGACCAGCTCGGTTTCCAAATCTCAGCCCAACCTCGCCGCCTTCGCACCGCGGGTGCGACGCCCAGCAGTCGACATCGGTCAATCTGACGCAGGTCACCGGGCCACTAAATACTCGTTTCTCAATCCGCCCGTCGTCGATGAAGAGTTGCTAAACAACTCGTTGCAAGATTTGAGTGGTGAAGACGAGATCTTCGAATTCGATCGGTTTGGCAAACGTTTCGTTCCGGTTCCCAGTTTCCTGGCCAGCACTGCGGTTCATCTGTGTGTCTTTCTTGCACTGGCGTTTATTGTTAACAGCGTCGAGTTGCCTTCGCAGCCAGCCATCAGCATCGTTGCCGAGTTTGACGCGACACCTGTTCCGGTCAAGCCAACTGACACCGACACTGTTGAAACTGTTGAGATTGTAGATCCGCTGGAAAACAAATCGCCGTTGGAAGAAAGCGCCGACGCCTTGTCGACCGACGAGGAAATGGAAGTCGCGGCCGATACCGATATACTCCCCAGCGTCGTCATCAATGACTTCGAACCATCTCCCGTTGAAAACACGGCCATCAACGCAGTTGTTGCAACGTTGCCTTCGGGTGGAGGGCTTGAAGGTCGCGAGCAAGCCTCGCGCGCGAAACTGGCAGCCAGTCGCGGAGGATCGCGGGCGAGCGAAATTGCTGTCGAAAATGGACTGCGCTGGATCATCAATCATCAGCGGGACGATGGTAGTTGGCGTTTCCATCACGACGATGGCAAGTGCGATGGCGGTTGTCGAAATGAAGGCACGCAGGAATCGACGACTGCGGCGACGGGAATGGCGCTGATGTCATTGCTGGGCGCCGGCTACACTCAGCGGACCGGTCCCTATCAGGAAGAAGTTCGCAAGGGCTTGGCGTTTTTGGTTGACAAGATGCGAGTCGGTCCCCGAGGCGGCAGCTTGCGTCATGGCGAAAATGGTATGTACTCGCATGCGATCGCGACAATCGCGCTTAGCGAAGCCTACATCATGACCCGCGACACGAGCTTGGTTCAACCGATCGATTTAGCCCGACAGTACATCGAGACTGCCCAGCACAAAAAAGGTGGTTGGCGATATGTGCCTGGAACGGTGGGTGACATGACGGTGACTGGTTGGCAAGTGATGGCGCTCAAGAGTTGTGAGCGAGCTGGTTTCTCGACGGGCGAGGTTACCTGGGATCTCGCGGACTCGTTCGTAAAATCGCTTGGTACCAGCGACGGGAGGTTTGGCTATCAACGTCCCGAGGCCCAAACGCCGATCACGACGGCGGTTGGAATGCTCTCCCGGATGTACCTAGGGGCGTCATTGGAAGACGACCAAATCGAGCTAGGATGCCAATACCTGATCGAGCGGAAACCCTCCAAATCTGACATGTATTTTAACTACTATGCTACGCTGGTTCTCCATCACCGTAGCGACAAAGACTGGCCCAAGTGGAATGTCGAGTTAAGAGATTACTTGATAAATACACAAGATAATGCGGGCACACATTCCGCCGGGAGCTGGTATTTTGCGGACGAACATGGTGCTGTCGGTGGCCGGCTCTATACGACAGCAATGGCTGTGATGACCCTTGAGGTCTATTATCGATACATGCCGCTTTACCAACCCAAGCCCCTTGCTGGGCGCCAAGTTGGGTTCCAGTAACTGCGGTCGCGGCGGTCCCGCCAACAACGAATTACCAGTTCAATAGTTGCCCTCATGATAGCCAGCGTGTTCGGCGCCCGTGGTAACTGAGCCCAGTTGTTGCGAGATCGCACTTTTTTGGTAGGGATGTTGTGGTCGTAGGCTTTGAGTAGTTCTGATTTATCGGCCCAAACCAAAACGTTAGTCCGGGATCCGGCTGACAAAAATAATTGCACAAGATTACATCACATGTCATCAACACAACTTGTTCGCGCAGTTATCCCCGTTCTCGACCTGATGATCGGGCAGATCGTGCTTGCCAAAGCCGGCAATCGAGATGAGTATCGACCAGTCGAAACTCCGTTGACGTTTAGCAGTCAGCCAATTGAAGTTGCCAAAGCGATGTTCAATCAGACGAGTTGTGATTGGCTTTACTTGGCCGACATCGACAGTTTTGCGGGAGCCAGCCCGAATTGGGGCGTCTACAACGAGCTGCTCAATCACGGGTTCGGTTTGTGGATCGATGCGAACTGGATGATCGATGATCGATTCGAGCAAATTCACGAGAAAATCGAATCGCCTGAGCGACTTGAAGTCATTCTTTCATCCGAAACGCTGTCGAGTCTGGATCAGTTTTCCACGTTTGGTCAGCTGATCGAAAAGGGTATTCAGCCGATCTTCAGCCTTGATCGAAAATCGGGCCAAACGATTACCCAGCCGGGCGAACTGTCAGAGCTGGCGCCGATTGAGCTTGTCCACGAAGCCTATAAACAAGGCGTCCGAAGTCTGATCGTTCTGGATCTCGATTCTGTCGGCACGATGAAAGGTGTGCAGAGCAAAGACGATGGTGTCGTTCCATTGATTCGCGAGATCAAAAGCGAATTGAGCGACATGAAAATTACATCCGGCGGAGGGATCCGGGAAGTCAACGATTTGAAGTCGCTGATCGATGCCGGATGCCAGCATGCTTTGGTCGCTTCGGCGATCCACCAGCGGAAGCTCACTCCCGACGACATCATGCAGTTCCCTGTTTCGTCGTTTCAATCGATCGTTGGTCAGAAACGGTTGAGTCGCTAGCGATGTATTTCGCTAGCGTCTAAGCAGTTGCGAGATCTAAACCGGCAAAATTTCGTAACTTCCATTGCTCGATTTGTTGGCAATCCTTACAAACCACTTTGAAAAAAATGCGTGGTTGGGTCACGTTCAACAAATGGCTGAGTCAGTTGGGCTCAGTCGGACGCAGTATTTTCGACGCGAATTGGAATCAGCTTTCAATGAGAGCCGTTTTTTTTTTCGTGGC
>CALJOA010000143.1 GCA_937981585.1 uncultured Pirellulaceae bacterium
GTCGCGCCCTTCACGGGCGCGTGGATTGAAACCCCTGGTACCGAGCTTGAAAACGCCGACTCTGATGAAAAGTGCAATTTATCGTTTGATTGCAAGACAAGCTTCAACCCACAAATACATGGTTTGGGTATTTGGTAACCCGACGCGTCAGCGAGGGCGAGTTTGAGTGCCGCTTCGCCCTCGCTAACGCTTCGGGTTACCATTTGAGTGCTGGGCCTCTATTTCTATCGTTTCGTTTGGCATTTTTTGCAATAGAACGTTGCCCGTTGTGCTTGGACGATACGGATGATGGGTGACTGTTTGCAGCTGGGGCACTTCTCGCCTTCACGATCGTAAACGCGGTGTTCGTTTTGATAGCCACCGGATTTGTTGAGGGCGTTGCGATACGTTCCATCGGATAACGTTGAGCCTTCGTACTCGATTGCCAAGGCGAACACGTCGAGCATGTGCTTGTAGATCAGCGACCACCGTTTTTTGTTGATCAGGTCGCAGCGGGTTTGCGGGTGAACGCCCGCCAAGTGCAGTATCTCGCTGGCGTACAGATTTCCGATTCCCAGAACGATCGACTGATCCAGCATCGCGACTTTGACGTCTCGGCGCGTCTTGCCGAAACGCTGCGGAAATTCTTCCTCTGAGACAACCAACGCATCAGGCCCCAGTTTTCCGTCGGTGAGTTTGGTTTGGTATTGTTTGTCCGTCAGCAGCGTCACGTTTCCCAATCCCCGACGGTCCCAATACAACAGCTTCTTGATTGGGCAATTTTTCAATTTGAGAGAGAATCGCAAATGCTCCGTTGTTGGCGGATCGGATATCAGAACCAAGCCTGTCATGCGCGGCTCAAAGATCAGTCGGTCGCCAGTTTCAAACCGAACGACGACACGCTTTCCCAAACGATCGACACTTTTGATGGTCTTTCCAACAAGCCGCTTGCTGAGCCGATCGATACGGGGCGAGATTACGATTGGCTTTTTGGGGCATGGAGTCCGTTCGGCTTTGACGACCTTACCGCCGATAATGCCCAGTACGCCTCGCCGCATCGTTTCGACTTCAGGTAGTTCTGGCATAAGGATCGGATCAGGTTGGGATATGAAGCAGTTGGAGAAGCTGTCGGTCTTGTTTATACCTGTCGACAGATATTTCTGAACCCTTTTCGCTTCAAATTGTCTTTATACTCCGAGGAGCTCGACGGGGACGATCTGGCTCGAAAAGTCGTTCAATGTTATCCGCACAATCGGGTCGCGGTTTGGTTAAAGTGGAAGCCACAGTTGCTAAAGGCGGGAGCTGACTATTGACGGTTGAGGCCTCTCTTTCGACAATCGTTCTTTACCGTTTTCTGGCTTCTCGTTCTCCGGTTGCGTCCGGTTTCTCGCCGGCCACGCGTTGTCCTTTTACATATTTCTTTGACTTTGCTCACCCAAATTGAATGGCCAGTAACTTTTTAGCCCAACCCAGTCCCGACGCCAGTCTTCCTGATGCCAAGGGTCGGTTTGGAGAGTTCGGTGGTCGATTCGTTCCCGAGACGCTCGTTGCGGCGCTCGATCAACTGGAGGACGAATATCGCAAGGCCCAGAAGGATCCCAGTTTTCAGGAAGAGCTTGATGTTCTTCTGCGAGATTTTGTCGGTCGGCCTTCGCCGCTTTATTTCGCCAAGCGGTTAACTGAGAAGTGTGGCGGAGCGCAGATCTGGTTCAAGCGAGAGGACGTCAATCACACGGGCGCCCACAAGATTAACAGTACGCTCGGACAGGCGCTGCTCACGATGCGAATGGGCAAGACTCGTGTGATCGCTGAGACTGGCGCCGGTCAGCACGGAGTCGCGACCGCAACTGCGTGTGCCCATTTTGGAATTCCCTGTGTCGTCTACATGGGCGAAGAAGATGTTCGCCGGCAGCAGCCTAATGTGCAAAGCATGAAAATGCTGGGCGCCGAGATTTGCCCGGTGACAACAGGATCAAGAACGCTTCGTGACGCCGTCAATCAAGCGATGCGTGACTGGATGGCTTCGGTTGCCGATACGCATTACATCCTCGGGTCGGTAGTGGGGCCGCATCCGTTTCCCCTGATCGTTCGAGATTTTCAAGCCGTCATCGGACGCGAAACGATTGCCCAATCCCAAGAGCGATTTGACCGGCTTCCTGATGCCGTTGTGGCATGCGTTGGTGGCGGAAGCAATGCCGCAGGAATGTTTTATCCGTTTGTCGCCGAGACTGACGTACCGCTGATTGGTGTTGAAGCCGGCGGTGAGAACGATACGCCGGGCCGACATGCTTCAAGTTTGACGTACGGGAAACCCGGTGTCTTGCACGGCAGTTACAGCTACGTTCTTCAAGATGAAGACGGTCAAACCGACGATGTCCATTCGGCTTCGGCGGGCTTGGATTATCCAGGAGTTGGACCAGAGCACAGCCATTGGAAAGCCACTGATCGCGTTGAGTATCGCAGTTGCCGCGATGATGAGGCGCTGGCAACGTTTGATCTGGTCGCTCGGACCGAGGGGATCCTGCCGGCGCTCGAGTCTTCGCATGCGATCGCCAAGGGGATGGAAGTAGCCAAGGAGCGTGGCAAAGACGAAATCGTGGTCGTTTGTTTGTCGGGTCGCGGTGACAAAGATGCCGCCGAGATTCAACGGCTTCGAGATGAATTGGGCAGTTAGTCCAATAGATTATGCAACTTCCGGCCGATCTTCGAACTGAACTTCAACCAACCTATTATTCATGTCAGCAATCGACGACCTTTTCAAACGACTCAAGTCCGAGGGCAAAAAGGCCTTCATGCCATTCATTACTGCTGGCGATCCCAACCTTGAGTTTACCGCAGAGATGTTGAAGAGCCTCGATGCGTCAGGTTGTCATTTGGCGGAGCTTGGAATTCCTTACAGCGATCCGATCGCGGACGGTCCCGTGATCCAAGCGTCGTATACCCGGTCGCTTAACGGTGGAACGAAGCTTAAAGACATTTTCGAAATGGTTTCGGGAGTGACATCGGAAATCCAAATGCCGATTGTTTCGATGATCAGCTACGCGATTATCCACAGGCTTGGAATTGACGAGTATCTCAAGCAAGCCAAAGCCGCAGGCATCTCTGGTGCGATCGTCCCCGACATGCCGGTTGATGAGTCAGTCGAGCTAGCCGAGAAATGCAAGGCCCAGGATTTCAGTTTGATTCAACTGATCACTCCGACAACTCCACGCGAACGTGCGATCGAAATCGCCAAGCACACAACGGGCTTTATTTATTACGTTTCGATAGCTGGGATCACCGGCGAAAGAAGCGAACTGCCTGTCGATCTGATCGACAATTTGAAATGGCTTAAGTCCCAGACCGATTTGCCGATCTGTGTCGGATTCGGGATCAGCCAACCCGAGCATGCTCTGACCCTCAAACCTGTCTGTGACGGGATGATCGTTGGCTCCGCGATCGTTCGGCGAATCGCCAAGGCGACCACCGACAATGTTGCGACCGCCGATGTGATCAAAGACGTTGGTGAGTTTTCGAATTCAATGTTGTCAGCAATCAATGGTTGATTTCGATTTTTGTCGAGTCAGTTTCCCATCGCATTGAGTAAGCCAGGCCCCCAGGTTCCAAGCCAAATCGTTTGATTTCTGGCAATTTCAAGGGTTTTGCTCGCTTGCTTTCAAAAAAATCTCTTGACCAAATTCGGAAATCGGAAGTAGAGTTGAATTGAAGGTGTCTGCTGAAGGTTCCTGCTTTCAGGGATTGAAACGAGCTTCGTGCCGTAGCGCCGAGTCAACGATCAGCAGTGCAAGATGGGGACAAGAAGTTTCCGGAGGTTCTGATGACTGAACATCAAGATGGTTCTGAGCCGCGTTCAGCGATTCAACGTTACTTCGCCGGTTTGGCCGAGAATACGTTTCACTCACAGTTGGGCGTTGTTGATCCGCCGATGATCGACTATCTCACCGAGCTACTGCTTCGGTCGGTTCGCAGTGATATGGTACACCGCGTTCGTGGTGTTACTGGAAAGCCGCTGATGAGTGTTCCAGAGATGGTTGCTGAGGCGTCGGCAAGGTTGGGCGATGCAAAGCGCGAGTTGCATTTGCATATTGGCGATTTCACTTTGTTTTGGGCCGGGATCTATCCCGAAGCACTTCGCGACGGCGAACAGGATTCGGGCAAGTTTGAGACTTATTGTTCGTTTGGCAAACGCTCTTACCGAATTGCCAGTGAGATAGAAGCTGCCGATCAAGCGGCTCCGCCTGCGACGTTGCTTGAGCGGCTAAGCGATCGTTTTGATCTTTGCTGCTACGGGCTGAGAGAAATCCGGCGGCAGTGGGAAAATGGCAACGATGAAGATTTTGGGCCTGGGTCAATTCTGCTGAATTGAAATTCCATCGTACTTAGCTGATTCCCAATCGTTTCGCCAATTCGAACTTCTTGGTGATCATTTGCACCAAGTTGACTGCCGTTATTGGTTTTTGAATAAATCCTAATGCGCCCAATTCCAGAGACCGGTATTGCTCTTCAGAACCGGCTGAACTGAGCATCAACACGATGATCTCGTCCCACTCTGATTTGGATCGAATCGACTGTAGCAATTCCAAGCCTGAAACATGGGGCATGAAAATATCAAGCAAGATGAGATCGGGTGTGGATTCATCGATTCGCTGAAGCACGTTTCGCGAGTCCGACTCAAAGGTTACCTCTTCAAAACCAGCCGACCTGAGCTGAGCTGAAACGGTTTGGCAGACTAGCTCGATATCGTCAACGATTAGAATTCGCTTTTTAAACGAGTCTGTTACAGGGGCAGATTCGCCAAGCTTTTTGGTTTCATCAGACATATCCAAGCCTACGTCATAGAAATCGAGTGACGCCAAAAATTGGTCAAAAGTCCCATGGGATTTTGTGAGGTTATACCGATTTTATGAATTTAGAGCGATCATTTGTTATGAAACCAAGCCTTTGGTCACCATCATGAAGACATCCTCCAAATTTGGGTCTTTTTGACCGAAATTGATCACTTCGACATCGTTGTCGATCAGTGCTTTGAGGAGCTCGGATGGATTGTGTTCGGCGGAGTCGAATTCGATGTTAATTTTTGCCCCATCGACCTGCACGTCTCGGACACTCGGGTTGCTGCGAATGATCGAAAGGCCTTTGTCGAGGTTGGATCCAAAACGGGCTTCGACGACTTGGTTGCCACGAATTCGACGATAGACATCATCAATTGGGCCGTGCATCAGGAGCTTGCCACGTTCGATGATCCCAATGGAGGTGCAGCAGTCAGCCAGCTCGGTCAGGATGTGGCTGGAAATGAGGATCGTCTTTCCCATTCGGCGGAGTTCTTTGAGTAGCGCTTTAACCTCGACCCGGGCGCGAGGGTCGAGACCACTGGCCGGTTCATCCAAAATCAGAACGGGAGGATCGTGGACAAGCGTTTTGGCCAGGCACAAACGTTGCTTCATACCCCGTGACAGTCCGTTGACAAAGTCGTCACGTTTATAAGTCAGGTCAAGCAATTCGAGAACGTCGCGAATTACCTGCTTGCGCTGGGTGCGTCCGATCTTGTAGGCGACAGCAAAAAAGTCCAGAAATTCCCAGACGCGCATTCCATCGTAGACGCCGAACGCGTCGGGCATGTAACCAACGCTTCGTCGAACGCTCATCGGATCTTCGGAAACGCTGTAGCCGTTTACAGTGCCGTCTCCGCGGCTGGCGCGCAGCAGGGTAGCGAGAAAGCGAATGCTCGTGCTTTTGCCGGCTCCGTTGGGACCGATGAACCCGAACATCTCGCCTTCTTCGATTTTTAAATCTAGGTTCTCGACAGCGGTAAACTCACCGTAGTCTTTTCCAAATCCGCTTAGTTCAATCATAAAATTTGTTTTTCTGGAGGTTAGCCGCGACTGCCTTAATTGAGGACTTCGTCCCGAAGCTTACGCAATTCTTCTTCTTCCTCTTTCATTTCTTCTTCAATGCTCAAATTGGACCGAGCCTGTTTGAATTCTACGAGCGAGTTAACGTCAGGTTTGGCTACCGGCAGTTCAGGATGTTGGAGGTGTACCACGACCAACGTCTGCTGCTGAACCTGAGTTGAATCAGGCTCAAATCTGGTTCTGCCAAGTCGCTGGTCGCTGGAGCCGACCAACCGGTACTCGCCCGGCGCGAGTGTAAGGTTGTCCATAACGGCATCAAACATTCGGCCAAGGCTGATGTCAGCGCTGCTATTTACGGACTGATAAACGGCTTCAAAGGTCCCTTGCGTATACGTCGTTTCAAATTCATCAAACTCCCCGGCGCCGTCTCGTAGGAACATTTGCTGGTACTCTGGCCAACGCGATTCCAGCTCAGGGAAAATGCTGATTTGCTCCAAGGTTGCCGATTTGGCCTCGGGGATATTGTTTTTCCAAATGGCCGAAGCAGCACGTTTGGTACTTCCAAATATAGGAAGTTTGAGCCAAGGATTTTTGAGCTCCTCCAACGTCGTGTTTGTAAACGACAGGTCGAATTCATCGCCAGCAGGTAGATCGCCAATCCAGGCGACTCGATAATTTCCTTTCAGGTCACGACCGATGACTCCAGCGTTGGTGACACCAATGTTGGTTGCGTTGCCGACCAAGCCGGTATCAGGTTCAGCGGGTTTGGGTGGAACGAAGGACACGACACCAGTGAGGTCAAGCAAATATTCTGTGTGAACCAGTCCGGTTGTGTTCGATTGAATTTGAAATCCCTCCAGCCGATTCTTGGTCGTTCGTTTCAATTGGACTTGGCTCAGCGAATCCTTGGGGTCGAAACCCGCGGGGTTGTCGTCGATCGCAAATGGGAGTGATTGAGCAGTCAGGTTGTCCAACTCCGCGCTATAGGGAGTCGATAGCGAAGTGTAGAGCGCTGAGTATTCGGCAAGGTGCGCACGGGAATAGTCAGATTGGATCTCGAGAACTCCGACTTGAGTATTGCTGCTGACGAATCCAATATCCAACGAGGCAAATCGGATAACCAGAAATGCGCCAGCAATCGCGATCAATGGCGCAGCGATCCAGGCGTACTCGACCCGCCCTATCAACCGAAAGATCACCCAGTTCAGTGGCACCAATACCAGTAGGTAGGCCGCCAACATTTTCAATACAAAGCCTGAAGAGGGTGGCTTGATTCCAGCCGCCAGCTTGAGTGTTTCTCGAGCCGCATGTGAAATGCCACTGCGATCGTTCCAGCCCGAGGTGCCTGACTGCGGAGCGTCTTGATAACCTCCGTAGTAACGATGGTTGTCCAGGTTTCTGTTGGTTCCCGAGTTCTTGGACCGGTTGATCTTCATATGCGGGTTGTCGTCGACGTAGGTAATTCCATACATCGCCGGATTCTCCGGTTCCAGCGGCATGTCGTCGTCAGCAGAAATGCCTGAGTTAAGTGAAACGTTTGTTGAAGTACCATCTCGAGATAAGTCGCGGGATAGAAATCGCAGCGTTGAGCCCAGCAGCGGGTCAAACATCGATGTTGGGTCATCAACCCATTCAAACACCACAGCCGATTCATTGCCTCTAACTTTGCCAAAATTTCGAGCGGGCTTTCTTAGCAACGCCCCATTGAAAAAGCTTGGGAAGCTTTTCCATTTGCGAATTGCGGGCGCGCCGAGCGAGAAGGCGGTGATCACGATACGCCCGCGCCCAAGTTTTCGCTCGATCGCGATTCCGCCGGTTCCATCGATGAACTCAGCGTCATCATGGGGCTTAAAGTCCACGCCTAGCAGCGGTACTTTTTCGGAAATCTGAAGCTGCCGTTGTTCGGCCGGATTACGTTTGAGTTTTACGGTCCAATTGTCATTGAGCTCTTTGACGTCGGCATTGGTCAGGTTTCGTGACTTTTCAAAATGAGCAGGCAGGTACTGAGCAAGGAAACTGTTTTGTAGCTTGTCGAGCGAGTCGGGGCCACTGACGATCAGTTGTCCGCCAAAATGCAGCCAGTCGAGAATCGCTTGTTGGTGTTCGGGCTCAAGCTGATCCGGGTCGTAGTCGTCCCAGACTAGGTACGCGATGGTCGTCCAGTTCAGTGCATGTCGAGGCAGCGGCAATGGGTCGCCAGGCATCGACGGCACGATCAAATAAAACGGATCGATTCTAGAACCGTTCCTTCTGTCGCTTAGACGGATGCTGTCGGCAAATTCCAGATAGCGGTAATCGTCCGGTCGGGTGCTGAGAATCAGGAAATGAAACTGATGCGGTTTCATTAGTGGTGCACCATCGAAACTTTGGATTTGCGGCAATCCACTGGCGCTACGGCTAACCTGATAGTTGATACTTGCTGAGCGCGTGCGAATCGTTCTCGTGGGAAGAAAGACCGTGGTCTCGAAGTTCTTCCACTCTCCCTTTGGAAGCGAGACAGGACGAGTCGAACTGATGTAGTAGTCGGTCGAGGGTATTCGCACCGGCGTGTTGGTGCCGGTTTGGCTGTAGGTCGTAAGCTGGCCTTCAGCATTAAAGTTGTTGGCGACGGCTTGAAAGTTCGTCGTTACCCAGTGTCCGAGTTTGGTTCTGTTCTTGGTTACCGCAGGACGGTTGAGGTTATTGAACGCGGCAACCGCGGGGTTGGCTTTTTCTTCAGCGATCTCCTTTTCCGTTTTTGGTTTGGGAAAGTAGCCGGGAAGAATCACCGCGCGCCGGCTTTCGAAGTCAGGCTTCTTCTTTTTTTTCTTTTTGTCGTCTTCTTTCTTGGCGGTTTTGTCGTCGTCCTTGTTAGTGCAGCCGCTGCAACCGGTTACCATTAGGAGCGAAAAGCAAAGAATCGTGACGCAAAGATATCGGAGGAGAGGATTATCGAGGATCGTTTTGATCATGGGTTTGGGTGTTCCTCGTCGCTGCTCGGCAATGCGGGCTTGATGGATATGGATTAATTAAACCCATGAGCACGCACTATAGGATACACAATTGTGGGGGCACCGTGAAATCGGGGCCATTGAAGCGTTCAGCAACGGATCGGGAATGACAACGGGTTTGCGCCAAAGACTCAGTCAAATCAAAATTTAGAAGCTGAAAGGTTGACCGCTCACCGGAGTTTCGGCGTTGCGCTGGTTGGTTTCATTTGAAACCGGTGCAGCAATTTCCAAATTGCGCTGACCGGGTTCTTCCGATACCGGTGCAGCCGGAGCAGAGGCCGGAATAGAAGATTGAGTTGAGCCAGTTGGTTGGGTCGAACTAAACCGCGATTGATTCAATTCAGCATTGTTGCTGTTGACTTTCGGATACGGCGTTTTCTCAACTAAGTCCTTCAGTTTTCTGATATCGGCATCGATGCGATCCTGATCGTTACTACTCCAAAGGGGAGCCAAGAATCGTCCGACTCCACAGCTTGCCTTCTTGATGCGGTAGGACAGAAAAGTCTGACCATCCCGTGGCTCGAGCTGATAGATATAGGTTACGACCTGTTGAGAATTGATCGACTGAACTGAGATTGATTGGTTTTCTTCGTAGCGAATCACCTGATCTTCAAAGCTCACGGGTGAACCGTTGGTTGACATCACTCGTTGCGATTTCTTGGGACGACCGCTCGCAATTCCATTGATCTTAGGTGTCGGGAAAAACTCAGCGACTTCGTTGAGTCCGGAGGTCCAGCTTTTGAGTCGTTCCGGCTTGGTCAAGTACGGAAAAATCGCCTCGGGAGGAGCGTCGATTGAAAGTGCAGTTGAATACTCCGATTGCTTGCCCCCCAAGATCCAAAGTGCGGCTGCAACGATCCCCAGAATCAGCAATATCGTCAGTGCTATTTTTCCGATGGCAGACATGGGAGTAAATTCAAAATCGGAAAGGGGTTCAATCTGTGTGTTGAGGGAGCTTGGCCCAAATGAAGAGCTTAATGGTAATGGCAAGCAAAAAAATGGGCAACAAATTTCAATAAGAATCCCCAATAAGTATCTGAACTTTACGCAAAATGGCGGCACTATTTATCCAGTCTCGCCAGCTTGGTTGTGAATTTTGGATTTTCGGCGAACCTAATCCGGCTTGGACCGTCCTTCTTCTGACACGATACAAGTACCAGCGAACAAGAGTCGCTGGCAAACAACAAATAATTAAGGATTCAAATTTCGATGATGAGTTTACGGTCAAGTTCGATAGTCATAACCAAGCGCGGGTATCCCGTTGCCCTTGCCGCCGTGCAAGAAGGCAATTTTGATATCGCGCTAGAGTTGCGCTTATAGACGCTTGGCCATAAACGAAATCGTTTCAATAGCCCGCGTCATCTGATGCGGGTTTTTTTGTGCCCGACAACAAGCGTCAACGGCAACCCCAAACAAATTTGGTTCGGTAGCTCAAGCGGTAGAGCGATTGGTTGAAGCCCAGTAGGTGAGGATTCGAACGCCTCCCGAACCACTGCGAGGAAGGTGCGCAAATTGCCAAAGGCAGATGCAATCCCGATAGGAAAAATGAAACGGTAGTCGAGGGCTGGTCGCCCAGACGCGGCTGATAACTGAGTTGTGCCGAGTTCGATCCTCGGGGCTACCACTGAACTGAAACTTGGAACAAACAACGAACAGGACGATTCAATGCAGGCACTTTTTAAACGCAGGTCACGATCCGACATATTTGGGGTCGTGGTGTCAATGGTTAACACAGCTGACTTTTAATCAGCACGATGGGGGTTCGAATCCCCCCGGCCCTACTTTGGCACTTCACTGGCGCGTAGCTCAGTGGTGGAGCAGTTGTCTTATAAGCAACAGGTGGAAGGTTCGATTCCTTCGGCGCCAATTGAAAAACAATCAGATCAAATCAGCGGGAGAACAACAAAACCAAATGGGACTGAGGTGTTACGGCAGCATGGCTGGCTTTTACCCAGTTCGGTGAGGGTTCGAGTCCTTCGGAATGCGGAATGCGGAATGCGGAATGCGGAATGCGGAATGCGGAATGCGGAATTTGGAAATCTGGGTTGGGAAGGCTCAAAACCTGAAATTTTCCACTTCCGACCTTCCAGTTCTAAATGACTATGTGCTCTTGGCCGATTGGCAGAGGCGCCAGATTTCCAATCTGGTTAGGCGAGTTCGATTCTCGCAGGGCACTCTCTCCAAATCGGAATTTGGAATTTGGAATGGGGAATGCGGAATGAGGCCCATCGGTCCAGTTTGGAGTGGACGCCACTTTGTCAAGGTGGAGATCACCGGTTCGAATCCGGTATGGGTCGCTGTGGATGCGGAATCGGGAGCGGAATGCGGCAGTGTATTCCGAATTCCGCATTCCCGATTGGAAATATTGTGCGGTACGCCAACGGCTTGAGCGGCCGGTCTCAGAAACCGGTGCCTGTGAGTTCGAATCTCACCCGTACAACTGAAGCTAATGCGGAATGTGGAGTGGGGAATGTGGAATGGAAATGTCATTCCGCAATCGGCACTCTGAATTCCCCGTTGCTATACACCGGAGGGTAGACGTTGGTGTCTCAGGCTGATTGTTACTCAGTCTACCGTTGGTTCGATTCCAACTTCCGGTGCTTTGATGAAGACAGGTCAGTTGGCAAAGAACTGGCATGTCATTTGGGGATCCACAGGCGTAGGCGATTTGCCTTTGAAGCAAGTTGTGAAGGTTCAATTCCTTCTCCCCGAACTCTGATTTCTGGATCAACAAACAGGTACAGGTGCAGATGGAAGCACGTGGGCTTTGGAAGCCTGAGGTTCCCGGTTCGACTCCGGGGTACCTGACTTTGGGAATGAGGAATGAGGAATGAGGAATGAGGAATGAGG
>CALJOA010000144.1 GCA_937981585.1 uncultured Pirellulaceae bacterium
TCGCCAAAACGGCTAATAGAATCAAGGTTCCAACCGATTGGGGTTTTCCGTTACCAGTGCGAGTCGGTTCCTTGCGGCGGGTCCTTACTATTTGGCTTCCGGGTCCCAATTGCTGCCTTCGCGGCAATGACGGGCTGGTGGATAGTCGAATCCGGTGTTGTTCGAACCTGCCCCGCGTGAGAATCAGTTTTGGATCGCGTTGGTCTCTTCGATCGCCCAATCGCCTTGTTCAGTCTTGGCGTTGTTTTTGGGTTCGACGTTTTCGATTGACCAGTCGCCTCCGGGTTTTGCAGGAGCGGAGGGGTTGGGGTCTGAAAACTTGAACTGGTTACCTGCTGGCTTTTTGCCGTCCACTTCTTCGATCGCCCAGTCTCCTTTTTGGGTCTTGGCATCTTTCGGGCGAAGCATCGGTGGATTGGATTGATCGTGCTGAGCTGTAACGTCTTCCAATTCCCAACCCTTGGCAGCGCCGGTTCCACCGGTCGAGGGCATTGCTTGTCCGACTTTAGAATCGCGCTCGTTTGAACCTCTGGCGCCAGAAGGTTGCCGCGCGTAGTCGTTGTCAAGCGGCTCGGTTGAACTTTGCTCAGCAGGTTGTCGGCCGATGCCGTCACCAGCGGGGCCAGTTCCGAGTCTTGAGAAAAGCAAAAAAGCGCCGACTCCCAAAATGATCAGGAAGAACAATCCGCCACCACCTTTTCGTCGTGGCGCCTGCTGTTGTGGGAATTGGTAGCTCATCATTGCCTCGTTGTTGAAGGCCGCAAACGGAACAGTCTTTTAGCCTAACGTTGTTTAGCCTACTAAAGCCGTTTCGGCAAAGACTTGGAGATTCAAGGTTAGGGCGGGCCCTCAAAAGTGTCAAGGTTTTGGGAATTGCTGGACGCGGTTTAGGGAGTGAGTTCACAGACAGAATCAGTGTTCGACGATCCCGATCTGAAACTCTGAACGCTAATAGACGCTAATAAACTCTGGAATCAGATTCTATCGGGGGCTCCGTCGCTGGGGCCGGAATTTAGCAAACTCTGACGGTTGCAAAGCTATCCATTTTGGTGGCTTTTGCTTGCTCCTTGTCGATCCTGCTTGGCCTTTTGCTTTTTGGTGTGGGGCGTTTCTCGGGCACGCCCTAGTGACCGGAAGCCAGCTCTTCACACTTCAGACCTAAAGAACTGTTGAGTTAACCTCAATTAGCATTTATTGGCGGTCTGACCACGTTGGTCTTCCCCGATCCGGATCTGGCAAACTTTAACGGTTAGCAAATGCTTTTGTTTTGCAGTGTTTTTCACACGCGACAAACTCGCGCGTCGTTCTCCAGCTTCACATTTGGTGGTAAGAGATTCCCATTTTCCGAGTTGTGTTGATTGATTTTATTCTAACGAGTGGCGAGTCGCTGCCGATGAAAAGGAAGAATCGTCTTCGGCAACCCGTACGCCGAAACGATGACCCAGATTCAAATGTTGTTGAATTCCTGCGGGAGTTCATGTGGTTGTCTCTTACGCTTTGGAAGCGAAAGTGGTCATTGCGGAACCGCAAACAACACTGGGGTTGTTTAACTATCGACCCAGCAGGATTAAGACATGCCTCTCTCAATCATCCGCACCGCACTCAAGGTACGCCGGCCGCTGACGTACTTCAGCGCTTTAGCAGCGATGTCTTTCTTGACTCAGACCGCAACCGCCGACAACGATTGGGCTGTGAAACCTGAACAAACGTCATTGAACCAGTTTTTCTCAACCGAGAAGAACATCGAGTTCAGCCCAATTCCGGCGCTTACCAACCGAACTGCGAGTCCAAGCGATTCACCTGGACTGCGAATGACATCTGAGACTAATCGCACGCCGCTGCCGACCCAAACAGCATCTGGTTCCGTTGACGAATTTTTTGGCGCGCTCCATCAACGGGTTCCGCAAGCCACCGCTTCAGCCAGGATGGTGTTGCCTCAGCAATCCGTTACCCAAACCGCACCTGCTCCAGTTCAACGATCGCGGGTTCACAAAGCATCAACGGCGTCGACACAGGCAGGGCTTCGAGTACCTCGATTTTCGTCGATCTCGGAAACGCCAGACACGAAGTATCGAGCTACGCTTGCCACGTTCAATGAGCCAGCGTTTGGCCCTGCAATCCAAACGCATCCGATCGCGGAGGACGATTTCGTTCCACTAGTGCAGAGTCGTAGTGCACAAGAGCGAACATCGACTCGTGTAGCGGCGCGCCCCATCGCGGCTTCACCAGCGACTAAGCCGTTTCCGATTACGAATTCTCCTCAGCCGAAACTGATCCAGCCACGAGTGCTAAGTGGGGTGCATCGTCTGAGGAACATCGACATGAATCGCTTTGAAAAGCGCGTCGTTCAGATTTGGGGGGATCGGCTCAGGACTTCCACGACCGACGATGGTCGCTATGTGCGGGTTGAGTTGCCAAGCATGGTAGGTAACCGTATGACAATGGTCGTTGACCGCCAGACCGAAACCGTTGAATACGAAGGCGGCGAAGATCTAAAGGACAATTGGCACACGATCATCGAAAAGATCGATTCAGTACCGCAACAACAAGTCGACGGGTCAGTCACTGAGACTCGTTTGATTGATAGTTCAGCCAACCCAGGGGCGACCATTGAGCAAGTCGCCTATCTGGCCGGAATGCGAGGTAAGCAAGGTCAAGACCGAGTGCAGCTGCCGGCGGGCACTCTTCCCAATCAAGCTTTGGCGGCACTCGCTGGCCAGCAGGAAATTCCCGCAGGTACTCAAGGAATCAAAAACACTATCAAGATCATTCAGGATCCAGAGACAGGTATCCTGCAATTGATCGGTGATCCCGAAGACGTCGCGATCATTCAGAAGATCATCCTCGACATCAACAAGAAGTCGAGCGCGGTTCAGCCGGTCGTTGAACGTATCCCATTAAAGAACTTGCAAAGCGAATCAATCGCGGAGCAGATTCAAACATTGTACGACGAAAGTAGCTATCCCTCGAGTAAAGGGCCCGTTCAAGTGCAACCCTTGGCGAACCCCAATTCGCTCGTCGTGGTTGGCCAGAAGGACGCAATTGAGGCGGTCAAAGGCATCGTAGCATCGATGGATAGCGACGCCGCAACTGAGGATCAAATCGGCGGGTTCAAGGCGATTCGGTTGAAATTCATCTCGGCAGCTGATGCGGCGCTACGATTGAACGCCTATTTCGGACAAGCCGAAACTGGTTCGGGTGACAATCAAATTCCGAGCACCCCCGTAACCGTAATTCCAGATTTCCGCAGCAATACCGTTGTCATCAAAGGCGCGGACAAATCAATCAAACAAGCCGAAGAGTTTATCAAAACCATTGACGTGATCGACGGCAATGCAGTCAACGAGGTAAAAGTCATTCCGCTTCGCAACACCGTTGCAGCAGACATGGCTGTTGTCATTCAAGACGCAATCAATGGACAGCAGCGAAACGCTGGTTTGGGGGCCAATCCGACGTCTCAGAATCAGCAGAACCAAACTCAAAATGTTCAGGCCGAAGCAAACTCTTCGACGCTCCGTTCGGCTTTGCTGAGTCTTAAAACCATAGACCAGTCCGGTCGAGAGATCATCGGCGGAATCATGTTTGACGTTCGCGTTACGGCCGACGCAAACAGCAACTCGCTGGTCGTCACCGGTCCCAAGGAAAGCATGCCACTGATTGAAGCGTTGGTTTATCAGCTTGATCGTTTGCCCGATGCCGAGACGTTGATCAAGGTATTTGAAATTGTCAACGGCGATGCTGAGACGCTGTTGGATATGCTGGAGGCCCTATTCGGCTCAGATCAGAACCTTCAACAGAACCAGGGCGGCACGAACTTGAACCAGCTTCCGCTACAGGGAGCCGCGGCTTCGGATGGCCAGACGCTGGTTAACCTTCGTTTCTCGGTCGACCTGCGAACTAACACGATTATTGCATCTGGTCCAGCCGGCGATTTGCAAGTCGTCGAAGATCTGCTTAACCGGCTCGACGCGAAAGCCACCAACGAGATGCCAGCGCAGGTTTATCGTCTGAGCAATGCTCCCGCGATCGACGTGGCCGAAGCGATCAACGCCTGGCTGGATGGAGTTGTCGATCTTGCTGGAACCGACCCGCGACAAAACAACGGTGTCAGCACGTCTGACCGAACCGTGATTGTTGTCCCTGAAGTCGTTAGTAACAGTTTGATCGTTAGTGCTCGACCGGAGTACCGAGCGGAAGTCGAAAAGATCATCCGTGCTCTGGATCGACGTCCACCGATGGTAAAAGTCAAAGTCCTAATCGCTGAAGTCAATCTGAACGCCCTCGAAGAGTTCGGGGTTGAACTCGGGCTTCAGGATTCATTGCTGTTTGATCGCGGAACGCTGTTCAATGCCGCTGGTGAGATTACCGATGGGATTGGATTTCCGTTTAACAGCAACACTGCTCCAAACTTGACGGCGAACTCTCGTGGTAGCCTCGCCGGACAGGCGTTGTCCAATCTCGGAACAGGTCGCATCAACAGCGATCTTGGATACGGTGGACTTGTTCTTTCAGCCGGAAACGAGTCGGTCAACATTCTGCTGCGTGCGTTAAAGGACCGTCAGTGTGTTCGAGTTCTCAGTAAGCCACACATCATGACGATCGAAAACTTGCAGGGACGAGTCACTATCGGCGCCGAAGTGCCTCGAGTTGCCGGTACGACCGTCAACGGGATTGGCAACGTGACCCAGGATATCCAGTTCGTCGATGTCGGTGTGATTCTCGAAGTCACGCCTCGAGTCAGCCCTGACGGGATGATTGTCATGGCCGTCAATGCAAGGAAATCGGCTGTTGGTTCTGATGCAACCGGAATCACGATCGGTTTCGGAGCCAACGGCGAGCCGATTATCGCTCCTCAAATCATCCAAACCGAAGCCAACACAACGTTGATGGCTCGGTCTGGTCAGACGGTTGTATTTTCCGGATTGATTCAGGAAGAGAAAACGCACATCGAACGAGGTACTCCAATTCTGTCCGATCTGCCAGTGGTTGGGCCACTATTCAAGTTCGAGTCTGACGAGGCCGTAAGATCCGAGTTGATGATCATCATGACGCCCTACTTGATCACTGATGATGAAGATATCAACGCGGCTAACTACGACGAAATGGATCGGATGCATTGGTGTGAGTGCGACGTTGCCGAAGTCTACGGGAACACAGAGTACAGAGGCTATCAAGGAGATGCTGGCGCCGTTGAGACTTTCTACCCCGATGCGGATCCAACAGGGAGCAATCCTTACATGTTGGAGCAGCAGGGCGAATTCATTGACGCTCCGCAACCGGTGATTGACTCGCCTCCTCAATCAAAAGTCGACCGAGGAAGTTCTTCAGTTCGCCGTGTGTCTTACACAGCTCGAGGTGAGAAACCGTAGGCTAGAGATTGGGCTAAGACATGGGTGTTGACCCGGGGGGCTTTTAGATGCTGGCCTCGGTTGGCAACCTGCTATGGCCCCAATGGCTCTAGAAATTGAAACAACAAAATCAGGACGTTCCATGAAGACTTCACTATCCAGATTCAAAACGCTAATGGTTCTTACCAGCCTTACGGCGGCCTTGGCATTGACGGGTTGTGCTGGAGTCAAGAACTCCATGCGATTGAGCGGCAAGGATTCAATGTGGAATCCGGTCGCAAAACTAAAGGCCGAGAAAGAAAAGGAAGCCGAGCCCGCCGAGCCCGTGACGATGGTCGTGACATGGAAAGGTTCGGTTTACGAGACCGCAGGCGCGAAGGCCCGGGGATTCGGTGGTCGAATTTTCTTCTACGACGCTGACAACAACGCGGTAGAAGCCGACGGTGAACTGACCGTTTATGGTTTCGATGATACCAACAAAAAATCTGACGATGTCAGCGCGGACAAGAAGTTCGTCTTTCGGGATTCTGAGTTCCAAACCCACAAAACGGTTAATGGTTTGGGTGCTTCATACAGCGTCTGGATTCCATGGGAAAAGGCTGGCGGCTATCGCAAGACGATCTCCTTGATTCCGATCTTCAAAACGTCGGAAGGAAAGGTTCTCAAAGGTGGCCAGTCGGTCAACGTGCTACACGGAAAAACTCCTGAGCGACAGCTTTCCAACAAAGGTCCATTCAAAGTGCTTGGGTCCAGTCCTGCTGTGCTTAGCCAGGCCAACTACGAAGCCGAATCCAATTCCAAAAGCGAAGGTGTCGTAGCGGCTTCTTATCAAAACGGTGTTGAGGATGAGGGTAGAATCAAAACTTCAACGATCAGCGTTACACGCAATCTCGCGCGGCGAATCGAAGCCGTTCGTCAATCCGCTCCTGTCAAATCTGCGTCTGATGCTGCGGTCAGTGATCTGGCGATGGATCGAATGCGTCGTTTGATCAGTGAGCAAAAAAGCACGGCGCCGGTTAGCGCCAATAGTGCTAGTCAAGAATCAAAAAGCGAAACAGTACCATCGAATCGGCGGGCCTTCGGTTCACCTGGTTCGTTCAAATAACTCTCAATAAATTCAACATAACGTTCCTGTTTAAGATCCAGATCTCATGATCCGTTCCAACAGCCTCAAGCAAGCAGCGATCGTGCTGAGCAGTTTGCCAGAAAGCTTGGCTGCGCAGTTGCTTTCGAAGCTTCAAGCAGGCGATATGAAGTCTGTTCTCGATGCGGCCAAGTTGCTCGACGAAGTGTCTCCCGAACAGGTCGATCATTGCGTTGAGCAACTGAGATCGGATTCCAATCATCTACGATCGAACGAGAGTTCCTACAGCGAGTCTCAATGCCAGCCGGTTTCGCCAGAATTTGAAAGGGCCAAAATCGAGCTCGATCGGGCGCTTTTGAAGGCGCCAAAGAATCCGCCGAGTTCTGATTGTGACAAGAGTCCATTTGGTTTTTTGGAAGAGACGATTCCAACGCTGCGAAGCCACGTCTTGGCCGATGAGCATCCACGCAGTATCGCAATTGTGCTTTCAACATTCTCCCCAGATGTCGCTTCTGAAACGATGGCAACCCTTGAAACGAATCAGCGAATCTCGGTGCTCAAGCGAATGTGCGAGCTGGATGAGATTCGGGATGATGAGGTGACCGAACTCAGCTACGGAATTCGGATGCGGTTGAACAAGCTTCTCAATAGTAGTGTTGGAAAAAAAGTCGGTCTTAAGTCGGCGGCCGATTTGCTCAGTTGTTCTGATGCGGCCACACGCGAAGCACTTTTGGCCCGAGTTGAGCAAACGGATCCTGATCTTGCCGATAGACTGCAGCAATCAGTTTTCAAAATCGAACAGCTTGTTGACCTTGCGGATCAGGACATCAAGAGGATTTTGCGAAACGTGGACACGTCATGTTGGGCCCCCGCGCTCAAGAACGCGAAAACGACGTTGATCGACAAGATCCTCAACAACATGGCCGAAGCGCCGCGCGAGCTATTGTCGCATGAGATCGCGGAGATTGGATACGTTGACGAAACGCACGAAGATTTGGCTCGAAAGAACATCGTTAATTCAGTGTTGCGATTGGGGCGGGAAGGCAAAGTCGATATTCAGCACGGGCCGGCAGCGCCGCATGCTCTTTTCCCGGAAATCACCATCTCCGGTGGAACTGACCCATCGGGCCTTTCGGCTGCCCAATCGGGCGTGATTTTGGATTGAGATTCCCGTCCCGTCATTCCCGCCGAAGCGCACCCAAAGAATATCAATCGGCGTGGCCAAAATCAAAACCGCCATTAACTGGCAAAACTTGGCCTGAGACAAAGCTCGCTTCATCGGAGCAGAGGAACGCTGCCACCTTGGCGACGTCTTGAGGCGTTCCCCAACGTTTCATCAACGACTCGCGTTTGGCGCGCCGGTCCCAATATTCTGATGCCCCTTCGCCCCACTGAGTCTGGATCCAGCCTGGCGCGATACAATTGACTCGCACCTCGGGAGCGTAAGATTGAGCAAGGCTTTTTGTCATCGCCATGATAGCGCCTTTGGTCGTTGAAAAAAGTTCGCCGCTGATTCCACCCATGCCTTGCCAAGCCTGGTCCCAACCGACGTTGATTATCGACTTTGCTCCAGCTATCCCCGAACTGGATGACGTTTTCATCCGCTCGCCAGCCGCCCTGGAAAGCATCAATGTTGCGGTGACATCAACCTGAACTAGGAACTGTAGCTTCTCCTGAAGATCTCGATCAGGCCAATCGCCCGTCAAGACATCGCCACCGGCGTTGTTGATCCAGATATCGACATTGTCTTGCCACGACCAAGCCTGACCGACGAAATCATCCCATGATTTAATCAGGGAAAAATCCGCAAAGACCTGCGTTGATTCTGATCCAAGCGACGAAATCTCTTCGGCCACTGAATTAATGGCCTCGGAGTTGGTTCGACCGTGCAAAATAATTTTTGCGCCGCAGCGAGCGAGTTGGAGCGCAATTGCTTTTCCGATTCCGGTAGAAGAACCGGTTACCATCGCTGTCTTTCCTTGCAAGGAATCAGTCATTCCGACTCCCCTGTCTCGGATTGGTCTTCACCAGGTTTTGATTCATCAGATACAGATGGTTGGTTGTCGGCGATAGGATTGGTTAGGGGAAGCTGATAACAGGCTGCTTCGAGTTCGCTACGCACGAGCAAACGATCTCCGTACAGACACAGCGTATTCCAGCAGATGCCTTGGATGGTTTTCATCTTTCCCAGTTGTTGATAGCCTTCGGGGTCGGCCGCGACCAGATACAGAGTTCCGGATTCAGAGTGTAGAAGCAGCTTGTCACCAACGAGTAGGATTTGTCCGTTGCCAAATCGGCCACGTTGTTTCCATTTTCGCTCAAACGTTTTGGCTTCGTTGCATTCGAGAAAGCCATCGGACAGTGAATACGCGTGTCCATCGAAAATCACTGGATTGGTCAACTTGGTTTTTAACAGTCGAGGGTCTCTCTGTTTCGACTCAGTCGTCCATTTGCCGTCAGCGTTTTTGGTTACCGATATCAACTCGGCGCCTTGGCTGTAGCCTTTGGAAAGAATCAACAACCCATCGTCAACGACGGTGACTTGGGAACAGTTTGCCGCACCGTTGCTCTCTCCCAGCCACTCATGGCTCCAAAGCTCTTCACCGGTTTCTACGTCATGTCCGACAGAATCCTTCTCGGTTGTCAAAAGGATTTGGTTGGTGCCGCCGATCGAAGCAAGTCGAGGCGAGCCGTAGGCGACCATCCGCTTCCCGCCGCGCCATTTCTCATCGCCGGTATGTTTATCGAAGGCGATCATCGTGGCTGAAGATTTACCGAGTTTGGGGGGATTAGAGTCTTTGGCGATGACTCCTCCAGCAGGAACGATCACCAAATTACCGCTGATCAGTGGAGAAGCCGCTCGCCCCCACGCCATTGTGGAATCTTCTTCCGTGTACGCCAGTCCCATGCTGTTTGTCTTTTCTACTTGTTTGATCCCGACAAGCTCGGGAACGTTGGCTGACCAGATCAACTCCCCGTTTGAGCCGTCCAGACAATCCAGGACACCAGTGGCACTGGTCACGTAAACTCGGCCTTCGTGGATCGTCGGTGTTGCGCGAGGACCCGCTTTGCCCATCGCCATCGTGTCTTCGTGCCGTCGCGTCTGGGAGTAGATCCACTTGAGCAGTCCGGACTTGATCTCGTAACACGTCACGCATTCCTCCGCGCCGCGCTGTTCCTGCGTGATCGCATATCCGTTAACGGCGGCGAAGCCAGACCAACCGTCGCCGATATCTATTTTCCAAACTTGCCTTGGTGGAGTTTCCCAACTATCGGAGAGCTCGACTGAATCGAGCTTTGCGTCGCGGTTGGGGCCGAGAAACTGTGGAAAGTCAAGCGAACCAGTTGTTGCAACATCTACGATCGCAGTTTTAGAAGCTTCAACAAAATCCGCGTCGCGCCCCCAAAACCTAGGCTTAAAATCAGTGAAGTCTGCGGAGCCCTTGAAGTTCGGATAGTAGAGGGTGAAAAATACAGTCGGGATAAGTAGGACCAGCAATCCTGTGAGTCGTCGCTTGGCGAAAAACAACAGCCAAAATCCCCAGGCCAATATTGTCACCAGCCCCAGAAACATTGCCGACAGAGTCGGAATCGCCGGTGGCAGATTGAGCGTATCGGTGAGCCAAAAGACTTGCCAATACATGACCGCAACCAGGACGATGCAGAACAGCGTCCAGAAGATCAATTTTTTTGGAAGGCCGGTTGTTTCTCGAGTTGCGTCTTTGTTCACGTCCTTCTCCATTTGCTGACAGGTTAAGAATATCAGAGCAACCTTCAAACTGAAAGTCGATTGTGTTCTCCAGCACAGACTCGAAATGTAGATGAGCCATATCGATCTTTAGACCCGAACAAATGGTGCACATCTCCAAGGCGTTGGCGCCGCTTGAAAAGACCGATGGTATGCGGTTGAGCGAACTGGTGATCGAGACGGTTTCTGAGATCCCGCGCGACGAGGCGGTGTTCTTTTCAAAACATTGCCTATCAACATCAGCCGTTTTGGCGATAGCCGGCTAACGCCAAAGCGGCTAGTGTTGTTAGGACGTGTTTTGAAAAAATCACAGTCTCTGACTGTCTCGCTAGCATTTGGAGGAGTTAAGTCTGCAGCGGGACACGGGCCCGATAGCAAACTTACGTTGACATATCTTTGGGTGTTCTCTACTTTCCCGCTTTCCATAGCCAATGACTCGCTTTCTTCGTCGAAAGCACCTGGTCGAAACGGACTCAAACAGAGAATTCCAACAGGCGATGAAGCAGCCACTCACTGTGATTGTTCCCTGCAAGAATGAGCAGTTGAATATCCGCGCCTGCATCGAGAGTTTTTTCTCGATCGCGGATGAGATTCTAGTTGCAGACTCTGGTTCTATAGACGCTACGCTCGAGATCGTCAGGCAGTTTGAAAACGTTCGGATCATTGAGCGTGAGTACGGAACTTCAGGCGATTTCAAGAATTGGGCGATCCCCCAGGCGACCAACGAATGGGTTTTGATCGTCGATGCTGACGAACGAATTACATCCGAGTTGGCTGACGAAATTCAGTTGTGTCTCAGTCGTGGCCCCGAGCACGATGGATATTGGATCTATCGAAACAATCATTTTCTTGGCCATCGTTTGAAGTATGGCGATGCTCGCACTGATCGTGTGTTGAGGCTGTTTCACCGTGATCGCGGTCGATATTTCGGGCCAAGTGACCACGGGGAAATTAGAATTACATCGGGTAGCGTCGGAAAGCTCGAGTCCAAGATGCTGCATTTTTCCTGTTGGGACTACGATCAGCTTTATCAGAAAAATGACCGTTACGCGAAGCTCCAGGCTCAGCAGTGGGTCGAGAAGGGCAAAGACGCAACGTACTTCAAGCTTTTGGTCGGCCCGATTTGGCGATTCTTTCGCGAATACATTTTGCAAGGTTCGGTTTTGGACGGGAAAGTCGGTTTGCAGACGGCTTGGATTTGCGCTTTCTACTCGTTCAACAAGCAAGCTCAGTTGTGGGCGCTAAACCACGGACTGCAGCAGCAGGATCTTGATGCCGTCATCTTTCGCGAAATGGCAGCCGAACAGGCAGCCGGTCAGATGGAGAGTGGGGATCAGGAGGATCCTGAATTTGAAGAGTTAGCCGAACCCACCGATCCGTTGGCTGAAGATACATCCCACGCCAAAGACCATGATCTCCAGCGTGAAGAGCGCAGAGCGGCATAGCTGTCCACAAGAAAAATCGCGAAGCGCACAATAGTCTTGGCGGCAACGCCAGATTCGATTACTCCCAGTTGAGAATTACCTTTCCACAATCGCCTTTGAGCATTACGTCAAAAGCGTCCTGGAATTGGTCACAATCAAATCGATGTGTGATCATGTCAGTCATGTCGAGTCCGTTGTCCAGCAACGCCAGCATTTTGTACCACGTGTCGTACATCTGGCGGCCGTAGATCCCGCGGACGGTTAGCGCTTTGAGCACAATCTTGCCCCAGTCAGTATTGAACGGTTTGGGGGGAAGACCAAGCATTGCGATATTGCCGCCCATGATCATCACGTCGATCATTTGATTGAACGCAGGGGCCGCACCGCTCATTTCAAACCCGACATCAAACCCCTCTCGCATGCCGATCGCGTCCATCGTCTTTTTCAAATCATCCTTGCTGACGTTGACTGCGTGAATGCCACTGTTAATCTTCTTTGCGAAATCCAGACGCCATTGATTGATGTCGGTGATCACGATCCGTCGTGCACCTGCTTTCCTGGCAACCATTGCCGACATGACTCCAATCGGCCCGGCACCGGTGATCAGGACGTCTTCGCCAACCAGATCAAAGCTCAGTGCGGTATGAACTGCATTGCCCAGCGGATCCAGAATCGCCGCGATATCCATCGGCAGATTGTCTGGAAGCGGGATGACATTAAATTCGGGCAGTTTGATGTACTCAGCAAAAGCACCGGGAAGGTTGATTCCGATGCCTTTGGTGTCAGGGTCGAGGTGAAAGCGGCCTGAGCGCGCGTTGCGACTGCGGTTTCCCACGACATGCCCTTCGCCTGAAACCCGTTGTCCCACGGACACACGTCGCACCGTTGAACCAACTTCGACGACTTCGCCGCCGTACTCGTGCCCGATCACCATTGGTACAGGTACGTTAGCCTGGGCCCAGTCGTCCCATTTGTAGATGTGCATATCGGTGCCACAGATCGAAGTTCGATTGACTTTGATAAGGACTTCGTTTGGCGCAATCTTTGGAACTGGAACGTCTTCCATCCAGATGCCCGCTTCGGATTTCGATTTGACGAGGGCTTTCATTGGTCCGTCTTTCAGATAACACGGAGTTCTTTACCAACTGATACAAACGCTTCGATCGCTCGATCGACCTGTTCGGGCGAATGACCGGCGGACATTTGCGTTCGGATTCTGGCGGTATCTTTAGGGACTACTGGAAAAAAGAATCCTACTGCGTAAAGCCCTTTTTCAAGAAGCTTTGCCGACATGCGTTGGGAAAGTTCTGCATCACCTAGCATCACCGGGATGATGGGATGTTCGCCCTGCGGCAACGTGAAGCCTGCTTCGGTCAAGCCAGTACGAAATCGTTTGGCGTTTTCAAAAAGCCGTTTTCGCCTCTGGTCCCCTTCTTGGCTGCCAACCAAGTCGATGGCCGCCAGCGATGCTCCAACCAATGCCGGAGCAAGGCTGTTGGAAAACAAGTACGGTCGAGAGCGTTGTCGCAGTAGATCGATGATTGACTGGCTCGCACAGGTGAATCCACCCATCGCGCCGCCAAGGGCTTTGCCCAGCGTACCAGTCAACAAATCAACACGTCCAATGCAACCGTGATGTTCTGCAGTGCCACGACCACTAAGGCCCAGAAATCCGGTTGAGTGACAGTCATCGACCATCAACATTGCGCCAAACTCATCGGCGAGGTCACAGATCTCAGGTAGTTTGGCGATGTAGCCATCCATCGAGAACACGCCATCGGTGGCAATCATGATGTTGCGTGCGCCAGCGTTTTTCGCCTCGGAGAGTTTTGCCTTCAGGTCGTCCATGTCGGAATTGGCAAATCGAAATCGTTTGGCTTTGCATAGTCGAATGCCGTCGATAATTGAAGCATGGTTCAACGAGTCGGAGACAATCGCGTCCTCAGCGGTGAGCAGCGGCTCGAACAGCCCGCCGTTGGCATCAAAGCACGCCGCGTAAAGAATGGAGTCGTCATAGCCCAGCCAGTCGGCGATTTTTTTCTCAAGCTCTCGATGAATCGTTTGGGTGCCGCAGATGAATCTCACCGATGCCATCCCATAGCCGTATTGATCGAGAGATTTTTTGGCAGCCGCGATTAAATCTGGGTGATCGGCGAGCCCAAGATAGTTGTTGGCACAAAAGTTGAGAACTTCTGTTTTACCTTTTGCTGCCTGAACTGGAATCGAGGAAGATTGCGGCCCGGCAATCAATCGCTCTTTTTTATAGATGCCTTGCTGTTCAATCTTTGACAGCGTACTGGTCAACTGTTTCTCGAACTCTGTCGTAATCATGAGCTGATTTCCCCGTTGATCGACTGCTTTCAAACATTTCGCTTTGCCAACATTCTGCTTTTGAAACGTTGCTGCTCAACCAGTGAAGTTCTGTTTGCCGATTTGGTAGACCTGCTCGATTTCCAGCACTTGGTCATTGGATTCAAACAGCATCTCGATGGCACGGCGATGTATCTTCATCTTCAATCCACCGACGCCGATCGCACCGTAGCAAATCGTTGATCCAATCTCGGTGGCCGAGTCCATGACTCCAATTCCGGCGATACCTGCCGGTGGTACTGCGTTGAGATCAACGGCGACGGAGGCGGATGTTGACTGTTCCCATGATTCGGGAAGAAGTTCAATCCCGGCGGCGCCACAAGCGAAAATTGCATCGGCGTCAGAGATCGCGGCAAGCGACTCGTCTGTGTTGGACGTTTGAGTCGCAACGAAATTGCCCTTGGTCGCCGTCGATAACTGTTGACAGATCTTTTCGGCTTTTTCGATTGAGCGTGAGCAAACACGAATCGTTGTTGAATCGGAATCGGGTGTTGCCGGGCCTGCTATGATCTGGGCGACGCGTTGGCCAACTGGACCGGTTCCAGCCAAAACTGTTACGATTTTTCCATCCCATTGGATATGCTTTTCAGCACAAATGACTGCCGCCGAAGCCGTCGTGTTGCAGCCGTTGGGGTCAGCCAGGATCGAAACTCGCATGGGGCCGAAAAAGCACTTTTTCGCGGCTTCGACAAGCGCTTCGGTCTTGCCGACGTCGCTACCTCCGAAAAACAAAGCCGTAGATTTGAGGTCGCTGGGACCTCGAGTAAACATCGCCCCGTGAACGAGCCCTTCGACTTGCTCTGGTTGCACGGCAGCTTGTGTCAGGAGTTGATCAACACCAGCGTCGATCGCCACAATCGAATCGAACGTGCTGGCGTGGGGATCGGGGTCAAATTGGATCAGGATTTTTGGTTTGGACATGTTAGTTTTCAATTGACGGCAATGAACAGCCTTGGAGCAATGAAGCAATCAACAAAAAAGGCCCGCACCATCGGTACGGGCTTGTTCGATTAGAATTAGACTCCGCTTCAACTAGAACCCGCGATATGGGTGAGCGGCTTCTTCTTTCTGAGAGATCATCTCGTCCGCTGACGGAGAGTTGTTCATCGCGTTGGCGATTGCCATTTTTGTGGCTTCGTAGTTGTAATCGTAGATCTTCTTGTCATCTTCGGCGCCTGGGTGAATGAACACGCCACAAACGATAACATGATCTTCACACTTGTCTTTTGGGATTACGCCATCAGCAACGCTGTCAGCAACGGCCTTGGCAACTGCTGCCTGAGCTGGGCCGAACATTTGGACGGCTTGCTTCATTCCCTTGATCGTAACCTTGGTGATCATGACAGTTGCAGGTTTAACGGCAACGTTGGGAGCCAGAACAGCCAACAGGTTTGTGTGGCCTTCGCTCTGGGTTGAAAGTGCGTTTGCAAACGCCGTTCCAACAGGACCATCTTTGCTACCGATCAACAAGTCGATGTGGGCGATTTCGTTGTCGCCACCAGCAAGAGCTTCGCCAATATACATTGACATTTAATTCTCCAGAAATTGGGTTCAAATGGATAAAATCTATCGCAACTGAATTGCGAAATGAAGTTAAAAACGTGTTCGTTTTTCACCGATCTAACGGTAGTCTCGGGAGTCTCAACGTCTTTGCATCACTCAACTAGCCCGATAGGTTATCAGACATAAACGTGCTTGCCAACCTCCGGATTTGCCGTTGCCGACCAATCATGCAAGAGAAAATTGGGTAATGGCTGCTGCCCCGTCGCTCGCAGTTTTTGAGGATCCCGATTTCGATGACAGTGAGACTTTTGATCGCCGGAGCAAGCGTCCGAGCCTATGTGCAAAGCGCGCTATTGGCCGGCTATCGAATTGCCGCTTTGGATCTGTTTGCCGACCGCGATACTTGCTGGATGATCGATCAGTCAGGTGTTGCTAGCTCTGTGGCCAAACTATCCAGCTTTGACGAGATTGTTAGTGTCGTTGGGCAATACGGGGACTGCGAAGCCGGAATTGTTTGCGGCGGGGTCGAAAATCGAGTTGAGCTGGTTCGATCTCTGGAAGACCGAGTCAAGCTGCTTGGGCCCAGCTCGGAGAGCCTGTTAAAGTTGCGCGATTCGGTCGCGGTGTATCAATTTTTGCAACAGCGGCTGGCGAAATCAGGAGTCACAATCCCACAAACGATTCGATCGGTCGATCCGAGATTCGATACCGAGTTTTGGCTGAGCAAGAACACTGGTAGCTCTGGTGGATTGGGGGTTGCGAAGCTGACTGGCATGCGCGGTGCCGCAAAACTTGAATCCATGCAGCGTTGCTCTGATCAACGATACTTTCAAGAGCGAGTAATTGGAGAGAGCGTTTCGATTCTGTATGTTTCGAGTTCGGAAATCTCGACCAGCCAATCCGTAAACTCGGCTACAAGAATCATCGGCGTAACTCAGCAGCTGGTTGGTGAAACTCATTTGGGAGCCCAGCCGTTTCAGTATTGTGGCTCGATTGGTCCATTCGATATTGAACGTCCGATTGGCGTGACGGGACTTCAGCTGGGGCCACAGAGAATTGACCAAATACGGTCGATCGGTGACTGTATCGCTCAAGAGTTCGGGCTTGTCGGGGTTTGGGGGATCGACTTCATCGTGAATGATCTTGGTGCGTGGCCTGTTGACGTGAATGCTCGCTTGGTGGCGTCCGCCGAGTTGTACGAGTCGCGAATCGTAGCAAACACTGAGTTCAAAAGTATCGTCGACCTGCACGTGAAGGCTTGCTTGGAAGGTTGCGAGGCTCTACGTGCCAAAGGTTTGAACGTTCAAAAGGAACGAGAGTATGTTGAAGGAAAAGCAATCTTGTTTAACCGTACATCGAGTGATATTCGAATTGCCGAACAGATTTCGGATGAATTGATGGTCGAGTTTGATCCAGGCTTCTTCGGCGGTGTTCGGCTAGGAGCGACCGTTGCAGATGTCCCCTGCCCTGATCAGTCGATCGCGGTCGGTCATCCGATCTTGACAGTTCGAGTGCGTTGCCGAACGGCAGAGGAAGTCGAGGTTCAATTGCGAGAGCATGCAGAGCGGATTTACGGCCTTGTTTGAGAAGGCGACGTTGGATGTGAGGCGGTCTGCGGCACATCCGGTGGATCATGATTCTCCAGTCGAACACGTTTGGTTCTAAGTTGTTTAGACAGGATTTACAGGATGGACATGATAGGAGTACGGATTTAGGTTGAGAGCTTGAAGACTGAAAGTTCGTTATCGGGATGAACATGACAACGTGAGCGTCTACGGCCCCTCATCCTGTGGATCATTTTCATCCTGTCAAAATCAGTTGGTTACAAAGTCTTTAATGCTGGATTTACAGCATGGACATGATAGGAGTCAACGGACGGCTTGCGCCGTTCCGCTAAAGTGAGCAGCGATTTGAAATGTTCCAGTCGACAATCGGTCTGCCGATCAACAGCACCGTTCTCGCAAGCCAAAAAAAGCCTCGCAGATAGTTGCGAGGCCCTGGTCTGATTTATTTTTGCCGATTCAATATCGGTGCTGAATCGCTTCTGAAGCTGCTACCCTGCGATTCGCGTGATTCGATTGACGGGCTCGAGAGCTTTGTGCTCCGGGCTTTTGAAACGATACTGCATCACGTAAGCGTCTTCGACCGTGTCGTCGTAGTAGTCCCGAAGGACTGAAACGGCTTTGAACCCGAGGTTCTTGAAGAACATTTGCGCCGCTAGATTCGTTTCGCGAATCTCAAGCACAATTCGGTTGCGTCGTTGTTGAGAGAGTTTGCCGATCAGCTTGTTGACCATCTGCATGCCAATGTCGCGGCGACGAACGTCGGGGCGGACCGAGAAGTTCAATACGTGAAGTTGATCTTTGTGTAGTTCGTAGATCATGAACCCGACAACTCGCTCGTCGTATTCGGCGACCATGCCAATGCAGTTCCGTTGTCGAAGGCAGCGGATGAAATCTTCTTCAGACCAAGGGAACTCAAAACTTGATTTCTCAATACAGAGCACTTCGGGCATGTCCCTGCGAATCATCCAGCGGATATGGACATTGATATCTATCTCTTTTTTCGGATCCATCGATGACGTCCTTTGTCATTACTGAGGACGACCATGTCCTCAGGTGTATTGGCTTCCTTACCATGACTCAGGCGGTCGAATCGCCCGAGAGCTTTACAAAATCATCGAGACCACAAGAGTATCTCTACCGTTACAAATCTGAATCGGCGGAAAAACACCCGTTACTTGATCTCATTCACGGCGAGACAACGACAGCAAAGCCGTAGGTTCTCGCTGCGAGTCGGTAGGTTAGCAAAACCAACAAACGCTGCCAATATTGAACCAGAGTCAAAAAGCCCTCTCCACCTCCGAGAAAAAATTGGCCGCATTGGAGAGGTCGCTCTCTCGCTAGCAGCACTAAATTTGTCGCAATCGTCAAAGTCTTACATTTTGGTTGGACTGGCAAAACGGCAATGCCGATCAGATCTTCAAGGTCCGTCCCAAACCGCGCGCTCTTTGGTTGTCGGTTCGGTCGTCTGTCTCATAAGGGTGCGAGCATTTAGAGCCGTCGTTGGATGACAACTACCATTTTGATTTCGATTGCGATCGCCTTTGGCGTAATCAGCTGGATCTACTCCGGTGTTTTTCTCGCTTTGGTCAGCGAAAATCAGCGGTTCTGGAAAGTCCATCGTAACAGTTCCACGCCCAGCGCACATACCTACGCTCGTTCTTGCATCATCATTCCGTGCAAAGGGCTGGAGCACCAGTTGCGTGATAACTTGACCTCATTTATGCGGCAGGATCATCCCAACTACGAGATCTTCTTTGTCGTTGAGCGAGGAACGGATCCCGCGGTCAAGCTGATTCAAAACCTGCAACAGGAAAATCGTTGTGTTCAAAGCCGGCTGATCATTGCTGGGCGAGCTGAAAACTGTGGTCAAAAAGTTCACAACATTCGTCAAGCCACAAAGCAGCTTTCGAACGAAATCGACGTACTGGTTTTCGCCGACTCCGATGCAAACCCTGACAAGACGTGGTTGCGCTGGCTGGTGAACGGAATTGGCCGTGAGAATCTTGGTGCTCGCACCGGATATCGTTGGATGATGCCACGAAAAAACAACTTTCCCACGCTCGTCGTTTGTGCGATCAACAATGCGTTGACTGCGATGCTTGGGCGTGGAAAACACTATCTGGTTTGGGGCGGTTCCTGGGCGATTCATCGGCGAATCTTTGATGCAATTGGACTTCGGGAAGCCTGGTTTGGCGTGCTAAGTGATGATTTGGTGGCCAGTCGAGCGATTCAAAAAGCGAAGTTGGAAATAGAGTTCGAGCCACAATGTGTTTGCACGTCGCGGGTTTCGTTCACAACCAAGTCGATGCTAGAGTTCCTGCGTCGGCAATTTCTGATTGGCCGACGACACTCGCCCAAGTACTGGTATGGCGCTTTGTTTCTGGTCGTGAGTTCTCAAATCGGTTTTTGGGGAAGCCTTGCTCTTGGAGTTTGGGGCGTTGCGGTCGGTTCTTCATGGGGCGCAGTAGGGTTGCTTTCGGCAGGTCTGCTTTATCTGATGGGCGTCATTCGTGGAGCGATTCGCCAAAGCATTGGTAAGCGAGCATTCCACCAGTGGCGTCAACATCGCAAAGCCCGCAAATTTGACATTTTCGCCGGACCATTGACAGGATTGATGACGCTGGTGGCGCTGGTTCAATCAATGTTTGGAAGCCAGATTGTATGGCGCGGGATTCGCTACTTTATCGGTGGTGGCGGGCGAGTGCTGGTGATCGGACGCGATATGCCGGCTGGGGATTGGCCAGTCAACACGACCGAGGCCCCTTTGCCCGGGGCGGTTGCTGCTTCAGCTCAGCCGCTACAAAAAATCAACAAGTCTTTGCCTGACGAAGCCGTAGAAGCCACCCACGAAAACGCAGATGACCGACCGCGACACATCATTCCGTTTCCTACCGCGACAGCAGGTACCGCTGTAACAGGGAACTCACGCCCAAAATCGGCCTAGCAACGCGACGCGATTGGCGACTAACCTTCTCGTTGAGCATGTTGTTTTCGTTTGCCCTTACTCGCAGAATTTTTTCAGGATAACCAATGTCAACCACGAAGGTCTTGCTTTGGGACACGCGTCTCAATGATGTCCAGAAAGATTTCGCTGGCGGCATGGGTGTCGGAATGCATCCAGGCACCGGCGGCTTGCGTGGAAAAATTGTTCAACGAATGTACCGCCGCGACTATCGTCCCACTGCGATGAACTTCGCTTACCTGGTCGCGGTCCTGAAAAAGCTCGGCCATGAAGTGACCTATCACTTGGAGTCGGAGAATGAAACAACCGTTCCAGCGGCCGACGTTTACATTTTTAATCCGGCGTTGATATCGCTTCCATCCGAAATCGCGGCGATCAAGCGAATTGAGAAAGCCCAGCCGAGGGCCAAAGTGCTCGTCGTCGGGCAAGTCGCGTTTGGGATGGCAGAATCGTTTGCTCAGACTAATGCGACGGTTGTCCAAGGCGAACCCGAGCAGTTGCTTTGGAAGTGGGACGAAGTCATGCAGACCAGCGAGCCGACGATCAGCGTTGGAAGCGTTGCCGATCTGGACTCATTGCCAATGCCCGATTGGTCACTTTTTAAGTACAAAAAGTTTCGAGTCAATTATGATTTTTGGCGATTTCCAACGGCTTACATTCAGCAAAGCCGCGGCTGTACGTTTAAGTGTAACTACTGTCCGTACATTATGATCGAAAGCAAAACACGCTTTCGTGATCCGCTGGCAGTCGTTGATGAAATGCGTTACTCGATGGAACGCTACGGTTTTCAGTCGTTCAAGTTTCGCGATCCGCTGTTTGGGTTGAACCGTAAAAAAGTCCTTGCGATGGTCGATGCGATTGGTCGGATGAAGAAGAAAGTTCAGTTCTCGATCGAGACACGCGTTGATTTGATGCGCGAAGAAACGCTGCGAGCGCTCAAGTCGGTTGGTTTGACGAGTATCACGATCGGAATCGAAACGCCCGACGAAGCCACGTTGAAACAGTACTCTCGGGTCGCGATCAATGATGATCGCCAACGCGGATTCGTGGAGCTGTGTCGAAAACTTGGGATTCGTTCAGTCGCCGGATTCATGGTCGGCTTTCCTCACGATACAGAGCGGAGCATTCTCGATGTTCTCGATTACGCTCGCAAAGTAAATCCGACGTTTGCGAATTTTAACATCGTCACGCCGTACCCGGGAACGGGGTTCTACGAAGAGGTCAAACACCAGATCGCCGATTTCGATTTTACCAAGTACAGCGTATACGAGCCGGTGATGAAGTATGAGAATTTGACGTCCGATCAAGTCAAACACCTTCACGGAACGTGCTTTTCCAAATTCTATTTTCGCTCGCGTTACTTCCGCGACAATGCGTTGCTGCTGTGGCCGCAGTTGCGGCGGTTTGTGCCACGTCGGTTTTACGAACAAGCCGTTGGGGCACCTGAATTGGCTTCGATTTCGGCCAGCCAGCAAGGCGGTTCTGTTGCGGCCTCCAATGTGGAGTCGTCCACGTTGCCAGTGATTCGAACGAATCGTTCCAACGCGGCGTAGCGGAATGCGGAATGCGGAATGCGGAATGCGGAATGTGGAATGTGGAATGTGGAATGTGGAATGTGGAATGTGGAATGTGGAATGTGGAATGTGGAATGTGGAATGTGGAGTAGTAGCCCTACGCATTAAGCGAGGGCGAACTCAGTTTCAGCTTCGCCCTCGCTAACGCATCGGGTTGCCATTGGCGCTGCAAAAACTTGCAACGCCAGAACTTAGTGCCGTTAAAACTCTCGCGGCAGTTGATGGGTAAGGAGAATTGGGGAGAATATAAAGAGCCCCTGCCCCTGAATGAATCAATGCCGGAGACAAACCCTCTGATGAATTCCAAATGGCTTTCTTTCGTCGCTGTTGGGTTTGTTTGTGCACTTTTCGGTTTGATCGTCGGGTGTGGCAAGAGCACTGTCGAAGCCGTTCCTCGAGATTCCAAGTCGAAGCCAGTGTTTGGGACCTCTGAGTCTCCAAGAGCCGCTGCAAAATCCAGCGACATCAATTTCGATTTTGTTCATCCCGATCACTTCGCGTGTGTTTGCCTTAACGTCGCGCAGATTATCTCGAATAAAGAACTCAAAGAACTGCCTTTGGATTTTTTGGAAGACGAGATTGGTGAATTGGCCGGTCAAGCCAATTCGAAGTTGCATCAGATAGATCGGATTTGGGTGCTCGTTGACCGCGAAAGTGTGTCGATGGCGATGGAAGGAAAAACCGACGGCATGCTCGTTTGGGTCATCGACTATATGTCAGCTCCCAACGCCCAGTCGCTCGCGGCTGCCAGCTCAATCCGATCCAAAGGTCCAGAGCCTAGCGACCTTCACTCCGATGATTCCAACCAGCAGCTCAACGAAGCCAATCAAGTTGTAGCGGAGCTGATGGGCGAGAGGCAAATCGTTATTGGCAGCCATCAGCTGGTCGAAAAAATGAAGCGTCCGCAAGAGCCATCGGACCTGTCGCGTCAGATGAGTCGGCTTGACTTTGATGCGGATATTGAGGGTACGATCTCAGTCGGGCCGGTACGTGAGACGTTGAAATCCGTTTTCGGGCTGGCGGCACAATTTGGAGGCGAAGAAGCCAAGAAGATTGCCGCATTGTCGGATGTGCTGGAGGAAGTTGAATTCAGACTGACTCTGGAGGGGGATGATTCGGAAGATCTTTTGAGTTTCCAAGCCAAGGTTGATGATAAACAGATTGTGAAAGACATCGTCCGCGCGTCGCAAAAAGCGATCAATCAATCGGGCACTGGATTTGGTGGAGACGCGGATTCCAATGGACTGGCCGCAATTTTCGGCAAGCGATTTGAGTCGGGCCAAGACGAAGATGAATCGAATTCGATTTTCCCACTGGCTACTCCTCAGGCAGGGGAGGCTTTCGCCAAGGAAATTGAGGAGAACGATCTGTTCGGTGTCGAGGGAGCTGAGAACTCAGTCTCGTTTCGGCTGTCCCGGCCCAAGAGTACGGCTAAATTTGTCAAAGCTCTTGCCACCGATGCCAAGCGCGGTGCTGAGTTGCAACGTCGAGTCGCGAAGATGGAAGAAATAGCTGTTGCGATGAAGCTTTATCACGAATCGCACGGGTTTTTCCCTCCGCCGGGAACTGTAAAACCCGAAGAAGGAAGGGAGACTGCGGTTCCGCCGCAGTTGAATTGGCGAGTTGGATTGCTTCCCTTTCTTGGGCAGCAATCGCTTTACGAAAAGTTTGATTTTGATCAAGACTGGGATAGTGAATTTAATTCGAAGATCGCCGAGTCCATTCCTGACGTCTTTTCTTGCCAGGCCGTTGACCAGGCCACGGCTACCCGACTGCATCTGCCAGGTGGTGAGCTGGGTATGTTTGCTTCTGCCGCGGCAATTACCCCCCAATCCTTAAAGGAGATCACTGACAAAAAGATCTGGACCGCGATTGTTGTCGAGAGTGAGTTGGCGCACCAAGTTGTTTGGACCCAACCAGGTGTTTGTCCTGTTGACCGTGAGGCGATTTCAACCTCAGCAATCCCGCTGGGGCGAATGGATGAAAATGGGGTCCTGATTGTCAGCGCTGCATTCAAGGCTCGGGCGGTAAGGAAAAACCCTCAGGCGTTGACCAGTGTTTTGACGGCCCAAGGGAACGAGACCCTCACGAGGAGCAGCTTCTTTTCACTGAGCCCCAATTAGGGCTTTTTGGGCACGTTAAGCACATTTGGACTGTGCCGATTCTCCTGGAGGCATGGAGCCAATACCTATCAAAACTAAGCAGTTTTGGTATATTTCGGATATAAAATTCCGTATCTCAGGAGTTTTGTAAGGACAATAGAGAATTGAGGATGATTGTTCCTCTTGGCTCCTGAAAATTAGACCCAACTTTGTTTTTACGTCTCCCAATGTCATCACGATCCGCAGTTATCTCGTCTGTCGGTCAAGCAAGTGTTGAGAGCACGGCTTCGACAGCCGTCGCCACCAAGTATCGTATCGATGCTATTGGTCCATCCGAGTTGTGCGGTAGCATCGCACAGCGATGGGGAGAGGTTCGTGATCATTCCCCCAAGTTCGCTAGTCCCTACTTCGACATTGAGTTTACCAAAGCGGTTTGTCGTGTTCGGGAAGATGTTGAGATCGCTATTGCGGTCGACGAATCGGATTGCATTCAAGCTTTCTTTCCCTTTCAACGAGTCGCCCCTCGCAAGGCGATGCCTGTCGGGGGACGACTGAGCGACTTGCATGCCCCCATTGGTGAGGTACCTGACCCTGATGGCTTGATCAAACAAATCATGAAGTCGATGGATTTGACCTCTTACGCTTTTCATGCAGGCCTGAAGACCAACGGCGATCTCGAAGCTCACGAGTTCGAAGTTCTCAACTCATATTTCATGGACCTCAGCGATGGCTGGGATATCTACTATGATTGGGCGCGAAAGAACAGCGTTGCCATCAAACGCCAAGGGCAAAAGACACGAGCGTTGGAACGGGAGATCGGTCCGATTCGATTCGAATTCGACTGTCAAGCAACTGATGTTCTCGAAAGATTGATCGAACTCAAGCGAGCCAAGTACCAGCGCAGCATGACGTTCGATATCCTTGGTGTTCCATGGGCTGCTGAATTGCTGCGAGAAATTTCCAAAGTCCGAAAGCCGGGGTTTCAAGGGATCTTGTCGGTGCTGTGGGCCGGTGACGATCTCATTGCAGTGCATTTTGGAATGCTCACCGGCGAGATTCTGCACTACTGGTTTCCGGTGTTTGAGCCGAAGTTTTCGAAGTACTCACCCGGCACCGAGTTAATGTTGCGAGTTGCCCAAGAGGCGGTTGAGCGTAACGTGTCCAAAGTCGATCTTGGGTTTGGTGATGATCCGTACAAGGCAAGGTTCTGCAACGGTCGCGAGAATGTCAGCTGCGGTCGCATCGGGTTTAGCGAGCTTGGTTTCGAAGTGGCCAAGCGTAAGTACTCGTTGCGCAAAAGCCTCAAGCAGATTCCACTCAAACCGGTCGCCAAAAAACTGCTTCGCAGCGTGTTTCCCGGCTATGGCCAGTGGAATTTCAAGTAAAGGACATTCTGTCCAGGGGAAATCGCTTGGCCAGCGTTGTCCCGATTAGAGCTGCTGATTGGGATTTAGCCCAGTAATGGTTGGTAATTTGTGGCTAAGCATTCAACTTTCCGGAACTCCTTTGACCGGACGTGTCACGGTACCTTTCGATACTTTCCAAGCTTGCTATTTCAAAGCAAATGCTCACCAGCACTTTTGGGAAAGGTCAGTCATGGAGTTGTTCAACCGTTGCCAACACAAGCAAATTCATTGGATCGGAAAAGACAAAGGGAGGTGTGAAATTTGTGGCAAAATAGGCCACTGGTTTGAAGACGCCGAACTTGTCATTTGGCATCGCAGCCATCAACAGCCCGTCCCCGTTGTTTTAGAATTGGAAGGTTCAGGTCAACAACGGTCACATTCGCCAGGCTCGCTGCTGCCCGTTCACGCTGCCGTGAAGACAGGTTAATAACAAAACCGGTCAAGCAACTATTGGCTGGCAATCGCGTCTTTGCTTAGCCGCTGCGAAGCACCGTGAGGTCCCCACTGCGAAGACTTGACCAATGTCTTTTGCCAGTTGACCGCCAGCATCATGCAGTTGATTCCTGAGCCAATACCCAGAAGTGCTACGTTTTGGTTTGGCTTGATAAACTCGTTTTCGCAGGCGTTGGCTAGCGTGATAGGCAAGGCCGCCGAACCGGTGTTGCCCAGCCACTCAAACGTTGAATAGTCAAGCTCAGGGTTGATACCCAGCGACTCCAGCATCAGCTTTTGGTGCGCAGTTCCGACTTGATGACAGATCGTGCGATCGATGTCGGCGAGCGACCATTGACTTTGCTTTAGAAACTCAATCATTGTGTCGACGCCGGTCTCAACCCCGTGGTGCATCAGTCGTTCGGAATCGGTTTGCATCAGGGGCAGCATATCCGCTCCGGCCTGATCACTATGGCTTTGGCACAGATCGTGAAACTCGGTGTTTGCATTGACGGCGGCGGCTAGTAGCCGATTGTTGGTTTTGCTGATCGAGGCATCGGTTAGCAAAACTGCACAGCTTGCTGACCCGATCGTCAGGCTTGCGATTGCCGATTTGATCGACTTTCGCGTTAGTGACGTGTCACGATTGAGCGTAGCGATTGTGTGTTCAACAAGCTGACGACCGCCCTCAGAGCCAACAACCAGCGCTGACTTGATTTGACCCAGCTCGATCATGTTGGCGGCTTGAATGATCCCGGTCAAAATTCCCAGACACGCGTTGGAAACATCGAAAATGAAACAGTCCCGTGGGAGGCCGACCTGATGATGAACGGTGCACGCTGTGGCAGGCTCAAGGAAATCACGGCAGACCGAACCATGAATCAGGCAGCCAACGCTGGCCGGATCAAGATCGGCGGCTTCGAGAGCCAAGGAGCAACTATTGACGCTCATTTCGCTGGGAGCAGATTCAGCAGGCCAGAACCGGCGCTGGCGAATGCCGGTCATCAGTTCCAGTCGCCCCTCGGGAAGCTTGAGACGCCCGTATAGCGGGGCCAGCTTCTGCTCAACGAAGTCCGTAGACCAAATTTCCTCGGGAATTGTATAGCCAAACGATTCGATACAGACTTTGGAGTAGCGCATGAGTTGGTTGTGTTGGACTTTTAAAGACGGAATTCGCGGGGAAACTTGAGTTTGGCGATCCAAAGCCAAGCGAGAATTATACTTGCCGAGTCGGCCTGAGCGGCTCAAAAAGAGCAGAATCGCTAGCACTGCTAGCGTTGCTTGCACAGTATATCGACGTTGCGGCAGTCGCAACACCTAAATCCATAGAGTTGATTGACGTCATTTTTGATCGCTTCAAAATGCTCGTCAAAGCAGATGACCTGCAAGTGATTTTCCAAACAAAAGGAATTCCGACAAGTGCTTAGGATGGGCAGGAGTCGGTGAAGCGAAGAGGGTTGAAAGTCAACCAAATTCAATTCGCCAAATGCCTTCAAGGCCGAACCGACAATCGAACAACCAGTATGCCACCCATGATACGGCAAACTGCGATTAGTTCAAACAGCGGTTCTTTCTTACTTTTCTAAGTACTTTCCGAAACGCCTGGCAAGGAAGTTAGTTCACACAAGTCAGTTTCGCAATTGTTTTGGCTCATGATGAGTCTTCCCTAAGTATACGGAGATATAAGATGCACGCAAAACCACTAATTGGAATCAACGCCGACTTTAAAAGTGCCAAGGGCAACCAACCTTCTTTTTCGGTAGTTACAGCTGGCTATTATGATAGCGTTCTGCGAGCTGGAGGAATTCCTGTTGTTGTCCCACCGATGGAAGACGAGGACGACATCAACGCGTTGATGGACAAGCTGGATGGTTTTGTGATGATTGGAGGAGCCGATTTGGATCCGCGTCGTGATGGTTTTATGCTCCACCCAACCGTTCGCCAGATGGATCGTCGACGCGAGACGTTTGATCGACGCTTGATGCAGTTGATCGTCGAACGTCGACTGCCGGTATTTGGAATCGGCGTTGGCATGCAGTTGTTGAACGTTACCAGCGGGGGAAACTTGTTCCTGCATATTCCTGAAGACATTCCAACTGCCATCCCGCATCGCGATCCTCAAGACCCAGGCCATCGTCACAGCCTTGAGATCGAAACTGATTCTCTGATGGAGCGAGTTTACGGCGACGGCGAGATTCGCGTTAGCAGTCGCCATCACATGGCGATCGACGAACTAGCTCCTGGTTTTCGCGTTACCGCGCGTTGCCCCGATGGAGTCGTAGAAGCGATCGAAAGCGAGAATCCAGAGTGGATTGCGATTGGTACTCAGTTCCATCCCGAGAACGAAGCCGCTTCGGCGCTCGACGTTCGCGTGTTCGAAGAGTTCCTCGATCTCGTGCGAGAGCCAGTTGCTCCGATGCTTCGCGTTGTTGCCTAGCAACAACTTGGGATAATCTCCGACCATTGAAACTGCTGTGAGCGTTGCCAAGGAAGGCTGCACGCGGTGGTATGGTTGGTTCGATTTCACGTACCAATACCAGCCCGAAGCGCCAGCGAGGGAACGTCTACCGGAGGAACCCTCACTCGCGTTTCGGGCTGTTATTTCGCGCTTCGGACTGTTATTACAACTCAAGCATTGACCGAAACTGAAAACTCTTAGTTTGAGTAGCCACGTTGAACCATCGAAGGTGGAACGTTGGCTTGAACATTGACGCTGCTGTTTCTTCTGGACTGTGGTACCAATCATGATCTTTCCCAATATTTCGATCTGGGGATCTTCAGATCCTTCTGATCCAGCGGGGCGAATCGACCGGGCGCTCGAGGACCGAAACCATCGGCTTTCGGCCGGGCTTTCGATTTCTCGAAGGTTCGATTCGGTACGCGGAGCATTGTTGGTCTCGCAGGGCAATGGAAAGTACCTGCGACTGCGGCATGTAGTAGAAGCATCAAGTGAGATTCCCAAGCCAATTCGAAACGGCTGTTTGGAATTTCTTGCGTCCGACTCCAAACGGCATGAAGACTTGGCTCCCTTGCTGGCCGATTTGAGCGAGACTCAAGCCACCGTGGTTGAGAAGCTGAAATGCGAAGCCGGAAAGTACGTTGATCGGGTCCTTGCTGTTTCAGTTTGCGATCCGGGCGTTTGGACGACTGATTTTGATGGCCGTGTTAGTTACTGTTCGATGTGTGACGCGAACCGACTAGCTGAACTGTCTGGTGTGTCGGTCATCGATGCGTTGCCCGCGAGAGATATTACCGTCGGTGGAAGCGGTCGAAACATCGAAGCCCTGCCCTACTGGATGATGTTTGCCGATCGAAATCCGCGAGTTGCTAATCAGTCTCGAGGGTTGATTGCGTTTGGCGAAACCAGCGCCATGTACACCCTGCCGGCCTCGGATGGTCTGGATTCAGAGATTCCCGAGATACGCTTGACCGAAACGATCGGTTTTCAGTTTCTCGACCTGCTGACCAGAAAGTACTTTCCAGCAAACTACATCGTTTCCGATATCGACCGGCTTTATGCCGATGGAGCGGAGATTGAAGTATTGAGGTCACGCTGGGATGAGATAGCCAGTTCGATTAAGCAAGACAGCGAAGGCTCTGGTGGAGGTCGTAGCGATGCGATTGAACATTTTGAAGTAGTCAGTCGTGAGCTGGTCGCCGAATCGGATCGTTATTTAAAAACCAATTCGGATTCGTTTTCAAATCTGATCCGAACGGGTGTCAGTTGGATTATCCAATTGGTTCTTGAGGATCTGTCGCGGCAATCTAATGTCTCGATCGCTCAGTTGGATGAGCTTTACGTTTCTTGTCCCCCGCAGTTTGAAGCCAGTGTGATCAACCTGTTAGACCAACGGCTTTCTGGCACCAGCATCGCATCGGTGCGAAAGCTCGGGATTGCCAGCGAACAGATGGGCGCCGTCGTGGCAGCTGTTTTGGGGCTGTTCCACATCGATCAGATGCCTGCCAATGTGCCTTGGTTAACGGGCGCCCAAAGTCAACGAATCCTTGGGCGTTTGACCCCTGGTCGGCCCTCCAACTGGCGGCAGCTATTGCGCGTGATGGCTGATTTTCATCCTGCTCCGATGAAACTCAAAGACGCGATCTAGGTTTTGTCGGCGATGATCTTGCGGACTTCAGCGATCTGCTGAGCGTAGGATTCTGGCGGGATGGTGTCGGAGCGGCGGTTCCACTTTCCCGATTGAATTAACGCTTCGGCTTCTTGCAGTTTTACTTCGGCGGCTTCTGCATCTTTAAAATGCTGCACCAGACCCTTTGCGTACACGATCAGATTCAATGGAACTCCAAATGACTGACCAATGGCCCTTAAATGTAGTTCATGTCCGACGTCATGGTTTCCCATTCGAGCTTCGACGTTGGCAAGCGATTGCATCAAAAAAGAGATGGCGACGTCGTCATCGTTGGATTCGGCTCGATCAAGCAGTCGTTCATAAGCCTCTTTGGCTTGATCAAGGTCTCCGCTAACTGACGCAAACACGGCGGCTTTGTAATCTGGTAGCTCGGAGAATTTCATTTAAGTCGTTTAATTTGAGTCATTTAGGTTCGGAATATTCCACTGCCTTGACCCGTGCGATTCGCAGCCAAGTCGCCCTTGCCTACTTTGTTCGAGCCCAGGGAATGACGCGCAGCTGTGAAAGTGCGTACAGCAATCCGGCCGTGGCAGTAGCTTCGTCAAGATTTCCGATGATAGGAAAATTGTCCGGAATAAACTCGATTACTCCCATCGTCGGGTTGATCAGGTACATTGCGCACAGAATCGCGATTATCACGTTCATTATCGTTGACGATGGATAAGGATTGGATGACGTTTCGTCCACAAGCTCGCCCTTGATTGGCTGACGAGGATTTTCAGGTTCGGTATGGCTCATTGATCTCGTTCGTTTCCAAAATAACTGGTTACCACCACGATCGTCTTTAAGCAAGCATCGCAGGTAGGGGCTTGCTGCGGCGCATAAAAAAAGCAACCGTGAGGGAGAGTCACGATTGCGATTTTCTAGGCAGGATGAACGGAACCCTGAGACGGTGGGAGATGAGATCGGTTTGGGTTTGGACCCGTTCACTGTACAAACAATAAGGCAAGTGCCGTGCCAAACTTTAAAATGATTCAGTTGTACGGAATATATCGGAATTTCCCCGTACATTAGGGGTGGTACTAGCCATTTCTGTCTCAGACTGAGAGCCCGATTCCAGATTCGAGACTTTTAAAGCGAAATTTGGAACCGAAAAATTGTTTACTGGGCGTGCCTGGCCGGTACAGCAAGCCGAGCTTTTTCTTACTGGTCTCGCACGGTTTGCTCGCCGCGAGCTGAACCTTTGCAGACCAGTTTGAGTGGGCCCTGCTGAGGATTGCCACGTTTGATCGCCTGGGTGTCGTAGATCAAGCCGTATCCGACGACATTTCCGGTGCTGGCTTCACCCACGTAACAGACAGTTCGGCCTGGTGTCGAGTTTCCGCTGCCGCCTTGAAAGAAAAAGTTTCCGGTAACCATCACGTAGTCCGACTCGCCGGATTTTCCTGTGGATGCCAAATCCTGTTTCACGTTGGCCGAGTAGAATCCAATTGGCTCACCATTTCTTGGATTGAGAACCCAGCACTGAAGGTTACCTGAAATGTGATCTAAAACGAACAAGCCCTCGACGCGATCGTCGATCTGTCCCGTCGCCATCGACAGCGACTTGGCTCTGGTTGCGGTGCCGGCATGCAAATCGAGCGGGAGTTGAGGAATTGGCGGGATCAACTGAGACTCTGAAGCCCGATTTTGCGCTAACTTGTTGCCAACAAAGACTCCGATTCCAGTTGTTAGACCGATCAAAAGTGCCAATGAGACTGCTCCAGCAAT
>CALJOA010000145.1 GCA_937981585.1 uncultured Pirellulaceae bacterium
GCCATTCACGGGCCGGTTCCGTTACATGGCAAGCGAACACATCTTCGATGCTTTCGTATGAGTAAATCACGTGAACGGTATTCCGCAAAGCTTTTTTAGAAGGAGGCCGATATATGTCATCGGTCGAAGAACGCGTCGTAAACATTGTTGCTGAGCAGCTTGGAGTCGACAAAGACAAAATCAAAAGAGAATCAAACTTCGTGAACGATCTCGGAGCTGACTCGCTGGACACAGTTGAGTTGGTGATGGAACTCGAAGAAGAATTCGATATCAATATTCCCGACGACGCGGCTGAAAAAATTCAAACTGTCGGTGAAGCAATTAACCACATCGAAAAGTCTGCAACCACGGCTTAGTCATCAAACTTGTTTCGACGGTTACCTGACCGAAGATCCTTTGACTAGCGCGGGATGCTGCAAACATATTTGTGCACTCAAAGTGCTCTAAAACAATCCGTAGGATCGCTCTTAAATAGATCGTCCTGCGGTTTTTTTTGATACTCACTCGTTTTTCGCCATCCGTCTTCAATCGAAATGGACTGGTTTATTTTGACAGGTTTGAACATGAAACGTCGAGTCGTCATTACTGGTTGGGGGTTGGTAACTTCGTTGAGCAACGATGTCGACGATTGTTGGCAACGTGTGCTCAATGGTGAGAGCGGAATCCATCAAATCGAAACCTTCAAGAACGATGATATCAAAGTCAACATTGGCGGCGATGTTCATGATTGGGATGCCAGCGATGTGTTGGGGCAGAAGGAAGCCAAGAAAGTAGATCGTTATTCCCAGTTTGCGATGGTGGCTGCTGGAAAGGCGTTTGAGTCAGCGAATTTTGAACCCCGGGAGAGTCCCAATGCCTCCCGGCACGGCTGTGTGTTGGGGTCCGGGATCGGTGGTTTGACGACGATTTCGGAGCAGATGGAACGCTTGATTCTCAAAGGCCCCGGTCGCGTTTCGCCAATGACGATTCCCAAGCTGATGCTCAACGCAGGCGGCGGAAACATTGCGATCAACTATGGTCTGCGCGGACCCAACTACAGTGTCGCGACGGCTTGTGCGAGCGCAACCAACGCGATGGGAAATGCATTTGAATTGGTCCAATCGAATATCTGTGATCTGGTGGTTACCGGTGGGACCGAAGCCGCAATGAGCCGACTGGGTTTGTCGGCGTTTGCCAACATGAAAGCCCTCTCGATGTCCGATGGCGACCCGGCCAAAGCCAGCCGGCCGTTCGACAAAGAGCGAAACGGATTTGTGTTTTCCGAAGGCGCCGGAGTCCTGTTGTTCGAGGATTTGGAGTACGCCCAGAAACGTGGCGCCAATATTCTGGCCGAGGTTGCCGGTTTTGGTTCGTCGTGTGACGCCGGCCATATTACGTCACCGGACGAGCAAGGCGTCGGGGCCGCCGCTGCGATGCAAGCCGCACTCGATGATGCCGAGATTGCCCCCGAAGCAATCGACTACATCAACGCACATGGAACAAGTACACCGCTTGGCGACAAAGCCGAAACGAAGGCGCTCAAGACGGTCTTTGGCGATCACGCTTATGATCTGTCAATCAGTAGCACTAAGAGCCAGCTTGGACATTCGCTTGGCGCCAGCGGTGGGATTGAGTTGGTGCTGACCGTCAAAGCGATTCTCGAATCGACGGTGCCTCCGACGATCAATCTCGACAATCCAGATCCGGATTGCGATTTGGATTACACGCCGCACACTCCCAAGAGTCGCGACATCAATTATGCGATGAGCAACAGTTTTGGATTCGGTGGTCACAATGCTTCAATTATCGTCAAGAAATTCGTCGCTTAGCCACTCAAACAAGAGTATTAGAGTACGCTCGGATGGTAGTTCTGTTTAACGGGCACTCCTGCCCGTTAAACAATCGGTCTTAGTGGTCTTGAGCGTGATTAGTTAGGAGATCAGGCGGTATGTTGCAAACGGTTCTCCGGTGGCTGAACTTTCATATCAATCCCGTCGAACTCAAGTCGGACAAGAGTGACGCGCCCGGCAAAAGTCAGATTTGAAGCCTACCCCACCATTTTTGTCGAGCGCATCAAGAGTGAGTGCCCGACCTACAATCGATCACTGTGCATAGCTTCAAACGGAGTGGCAATAGTTCCATATTTTTTCAAGGCCGTCGATGAAAACGAAAACAGGATTCTGGTTTGTTGGCTGTTTGGCCGTTTGTTGTGCCCTTAACTCCTACTGCTTCTCAAGCCTAGCAATACAGGAGTCGAGGCCAGCCACCGCATCGCCTGCCAAGATAACGATCGACAACCACCAACACGATTCGACCGTGCGGTTTTCTGTTGTGTTGGTCCGTGGAACAGTTCCCGCAGGAACTGACGCAATCGAAATTAAGAACCAGAACGCTTCAAAAAATATGAAGCCAGTTGCGGTGGCGATCCACGAGGGGAAATTCAAAGCACTCGTGGAGCTCGTCCAGGGCGACAATCTGATCGAGCTCAAGACCAGTGACGCCAAGGTTGAACCGCTGCAGTTGAAACTGACTTACAAGCCGCAAACCAATCCGCATTACGTGCGGCTAATCTGGATGACTGACAAGACCGGTGATACATCGTTTGCCGCACCCAACGATGAAGTGCCTCAGGATTATGAGGCCCGTCTACGCACCGCTGGTTTGCTGATGCAAACGTTTACCGCCGAAAAAATGTACGAGCTTGGTTTGGGACGGCTTGCGTTTCGTTTGGAGCGCGATGACGAGGGACAAGTCATTGTTCACACGCTTAAATCCCCCGAGACACGCGAGCGTTACTACGAAATGCCAGACCGGCAATGGTGGGCCTATGTAGACCGGTGGATTGGAAAGGAGCACGATGATCCGTTTGCCAAGAATGTCGTCTTGGCGGCGTACACTCGCAAGGATCCTGAAACTGGGAAGATGCTCGGACATACGGCCCTTGGCGGAGGCAAGTTGGGTTTGTTCGGAAGTGCATCAGTATTCAGTTGGCCGCGCGATGTGCAGGATGCGATCTCTGTTTTTCATGACGACACCAAAGTCGATCCGACACAGGTCCATGATGATAGCGCTGGCCGGGGAACCAATTGGGGATTGGCTTCGACGACGATTGGAGCAACACTGCACGAGGTTGGCCACGCGTTTGGACTACCGCACTCCAAAGACAGTCGCGATATCATGACGCGCGGTTTTGATCGGTTCAACAGAGCGTTTACGTTTTACGATCCGCCGGCCAATCGTAGAAAGCGGAAATTTTTCGCCCCTGATCAAGAGGCTTACTTTGCTCCGATCAGCGCAACGTTTCTGCGTTATAGCCGATGGTTTCAGCTGGACGAGCAGCAGTACGAATCTGATTCGCGACCGAAGATCGAAATTGATCAAGCTAACAAAAAGGTGACCGTCACGGCCAAAACGGGAGTTCCGTGGGTTGGCTTTTATGTCGGTGACGAGATCGCGGCTTATCAAACTCAAACTCAAAAGTCCGCATCTGAAAAGGTTGAGCTTTCTTTCGAGCAGATTGACGAATTGTTGAAAGGAAAGCCGCTTAGCCGAGTCACGGCGATGGGGTCCAACGGTCGGTCGAGTCGGAAGGAAATCGAGTGAGTAGCTCTACATTAGGTAGACGGATAGGCAGTGTCTCGTCACGCATCATCCAAGTGTCGTCCGAGCTGCGCGTCGACGTGAGCCGCATGGGTTGTGACGTAGCGGTCGCGAATCATTGAGCGGATTTCCGAATCGCTCATGAACTGATCAGAATAGCCCGGATGGACGATGTCGATCGTTCCTTTGGCAGCCGAGATAAAATGCCGAATCAAATCGATTGGGTCTTCGTCGCCAACGGCGCAGCGAACCGTCGTCGGCGTCATCCCGGCTTCGAGCAGAGCCGGTTCATCAAGCTCCGAGTGAGTTGTGAGCGCTGGGCAACTGACGATTGTGTTGGACTGGCCCAAGCTGATCATGTGCCCAAAGGTTGGGGATAGGGAGTCGAAGAATCTTTGAAACGCGTCGCGCTGGATCTTGCCCATGTCAAAGGTGAACAGAGGAGCGGGCAGTTGGAGATAGAGGTTCTTTTTCCGAAACTCGCTGTTGGAATCAGAGTCGAGCCAGTTGCAGTGGACTTCGATTTCGGGATGCGAATTGAGAAAGTCGGCAAGGATCTGAGTGTTGATGCACTTGCGAAGCATCCGTACGGTCAGCGTTTTCATGCCTTGCATGACTTCGAACGCCGAATCGGCGTTGAGGAAAGCTCCTTTGACGTAGTAAACGTTCCAGAACATTGTCTGGTCCCACGATTGATCGCCGACCGACTGGCCCTTGGGGATAAACATGTCGCTGTTGCGCCCGATGACGCAACCGGCAATCACAGCACCACATCCACTGAGGTCTTTAGTGTAGCTGTGAATTACGAAGTCGGGTCGCTCATCAACGTCGGCGCGATTGAGCGGTCGGTAAAGCATTGGCGTTGCGACGGTGCTGTCGAGGATGACCTTGAGTCCGTGTTGATGGGCGACTTTTGAAATCGCAGCCACGTCGAGGACGTAGCCTTGGGGGTTGCTGGGCGATTCAAGGTAAACGTAAATCTTCCTCCCAGCGGCGATCAGGTCGGCGTGTTTGGTCTGGGTTTGCTTGAGGAACGTTTCAAATTCGGGGCCGGAGTATCCGTCAAAGGTTTCAACTGATATTTCGAGGTTGCCGGTTTTGGCGTACCAGTCATGGATTAACTGATAGGCACCTCCATAGATGTTTCGGCTGGTGATCAAGATGTCATCGCGGCCAAGCAAGTGCGCCAGCACCGAGTCGATCGCCGCCATGCCGCTATTGAAATTCCAAGCCATATACTCGCCCGCATATTGGCCGGCTTCGAGGTCAACGATGTGATTTGCCAGGCAAACGCTGGTTGGATTTAGAAGCCGCGAGTAAATTTCGAGCATCAGCTCTTTGCCCCGAAACGCGTCTTCGATCCATTCGGCGCAGGCGTAAATGTAAGTCGCAGTTCGCGTGATCACGGGAGTCGCAGAGAATAACGCCGTGACGTTGTCGAAGACCGGGTAAGGGCCCTTGGCTGCAAACGTTTCGCCTTCGTAACCCAATGACTGGTACGATTTTCGAAACGGATGTTGGAGCGTGTCGAGGATTTTGGCCAACTGAAACGACAGAAACTTTTTCGAGTTGAATCGCTGTATCCTGTCGGCTTGATCAAGTGAATTGATCGAGTCCATCGTCAATTGCCACAAACGATTGACGTCGGTTTGGCATTGGTACATGCGTGTCACCGTTGTCATCAACGTTTGTCCGTAATCCGACTGAGGATCAATCGAAAAATGTTCGAGTTGCTCCTGGGCAAGTTCTTCAACAGAGCTGGCTGTTGTCGTGTTGCGTTTGGGGGAGAGCTGTTTCATCGCTTCGAACTGGGAACTGGTCATCGCATCTCCGGGGTCGATCGGGCATCTATTGTCACCCGATGAGTCTATACTTTTTATGTAGTGAGAAAAGCGATCGGCCTGCGATCAAAAGCTGCAGGAACTGCAGCGCTGCGAGTGTGAGATTTGTTTGTGTTTTGCCTTTGAAATTGAATTTCGTGTCAGTTGGGCGGTTGAAATACGAATCCAACCACCAGTTAGAATGGCGAGCAAAGGTGAGTTTTCAGTTTGTCGTAACATTCTGTTAAGTAGGTGTTTAAGGTTCTTTGGTATTAGTTGTTGTGGCAATTAAATCCCATGCTTTTAAATCACGAATCGTCCTGGGAGTCCTATTTGGGATTTACCTCGTCGATGGTCTAGCGCAAGTTGTATAGTAGATTCATTGCCCGATTGGGTCGCTTGGTCTCGTTTCCGTATTTCGTTCCAAGGTCCGCAATCATTTTGTTGGGAGTTTGTTATGAAGCGTTTTGCAATTTTAGTTGTCGCGATTTTTGCGTTGGTTTTGTTTGAAGGCCAGGCTGACGCGCAGTGCGGCTATGGGGGTGGGTTTCGCGGTGGTAGCGGAATCAGTATTGGTATCGGCACTGGTGGATTCAATCGCGGCTTTGGCGGTTTCGGGGTCGGACCGGGATTCAACAGAGGCTTCGGGGGATACGGTGGAGTCGGCGGATTCGGGCCATCGTTTAGCTATCGCCCCGTGTACCGAGCAGTTCCGGTTTATCGGGCTCCGACCGTATACGGCGGATTCGGTGGTTTCGGCGGAGGGTATAGCCGCGGGTTTGGCGTCCGAGGATGCGGTTGGTAAACACAAGCTGCAATTGAACGCGAACTCGCTTTTGAAACAAAAAAACCACCGCCAAATGTTGGCAGTGGTTTTTTTCTTGCGTTGTCGACGTGATCGCATTGACAGGCTGCGATAGAAGTTCAGGCCGTAGTTCCCTCGCTTGCGAGTCGGTTTCTATTGGGAACCAAAGTGGTGCTGGTTATTAATGTTGAATCTCGTTTGTCACTGGCTCCATGACCTTGGTGTTTCTTTCCACCGCCAGAACAGTGATTCGTTGCTGGGTTCCATCTCGACTACTGGCAACGACCGGTAGGACCTGTCGTTTGTCGGGAAGGTTCATTCGCAAAGCAAACGAACCGTCATTCTGCAGCCGGACGGGTTCACCGCCAACCGTAACGCTGGCACTGGGGTCGGTGCTACCGTGAATGATCATGTGGGCGTCGACTTGGAAGCTAAACCCTTGGCCATCCCGGTTGATGCCTGAACCAAGTCGCTCAAAGGCTGGAGCATGCATGGGCTGTCGTGCTTTTTCCTCGAAAACCGCCTGAAGATCGCCGGTTACAGTGTTTTGTTCAAATCCGCCGCTGAGGGCGTAGTACTTTTCGGCGTCGTTGGTGATGTCTGTCCAATGATCGTCTGTTTCTCCACTGTTGCTGACCGGGGGAGTGACTTCGTTGCTCTTGCAAATCAAGTGGAACTTGTCAACTGCGAGGTATCCGATGGCGACGCGATAAGTTTTGCCTGGAGCTAAACATTTGATGTACCAGTTGTTCACACCGCTGTGAATCTCGATCTCTTCGACGATCTTCTCGACGGAGTTGGTGTTTCCGTCACTTGTTATTTCCATCAACCGCAGGATCGGCTTGGCCATGTGCCAATATCCGTTGAGCGCGACCTTGGCTCGTTGTACGGTGGCAAGGGTGATTTCCCAGTAAGCCTGCAACCAGAAGGCGTCTCGAACAACTAGGATCAGTCGGTCATTGTCCGGGGCTGTTCCGCCCTTGCCAAATTCCATTGACGCGGCAAGGTTCTTGAGGTTTTCCTGACGCTCGCGTTCGCTGCGGATCTTCTTGGCGATCGCGGAATCGGGTTGTTTGGATCCAGAGGATGAGCAAGAGCTCGATTTTGATCTTGTTGTTCGACTTGAAGTCGAAGCACCTCGGGCTTTTTCTCTTTCTTTTTGCTTGGCGATCTTAAGAAGAGCTTTGACCAGCTGATCTTTCCGCATTGAGTGCCAGCCTGTGACGCCTTTTGTTTTCGCCATCTGGGCGAGATCTTTGGAAGTGTACGCTTTGAGTGAAGCTGCCGTGACCAAGTTAAGCCTCCAAAACCGGAAATCCAGTTTAGGTTTGGGACGTCGGCCCCAAGCAAGCTGGGGTTCGGTCCAGTTCCCGAAGAGAAGCATCCGATCTCCCCGCGGGGTCTAATTCAATTCGGGGAAGTCATTCCGCCGACCGAACCCTCGTTCCATACATGAGGATTGATGAGTCCTGAAGCGGCAAAGTTCAGGTCTCAAGGACGTCCCAGGTCGCTTTTTCAAGTGTCAACAAGGCAGTTGGGCAGAAAAGCCACTAGCGCTCAAGAATCCGACTCAATCGCCGTCCAATGGTGCATCGCTCACAACTGATACTAACCTGAAGGCCCGAAAAACACAACCAAATTAGGCTCAAAAGTGTTGTCTTTTATCGGTGTTGAGTTGTGCTGGTTGCGGGCTTTGTTGCGGCATTGTCTCTTGGATTCGTTGCCCAGTTATGCCCAGTTAGTTACCAAGTTCTAAGGGAGTGGACCACAAGTGCGCCTGTGGTGTTTAAGGTTGAGACGCTCAATTCCCGCCTGTGCGCGGGAATGACATGCCGTATTGTTCGTCGGTTGCTGGGTGGCTGGGGTCGTATCGCGAGTTACGAGCGAGGAACCCCCAGAGCGTGAAGGGTCATTTTGGCTTTGGGGCAACTGTGGGCTCGACCACTGCCACCCGTTATGCTGGAGCACCCCCGATATCTACAGCCAGTTAGGTCGATTCCGCCGCGACTCTGGGTG
>CALJOA010000146.1 GCA_937981585.1 uncultured Pirellulaceae bacterium
CCCCATATACACATCTCATGCCTCCTCCTATCAATACGTTTACTTTCTCAAATCTTCTGGAATCGTTAGACTGCAGGTACTGCGGAGCATGGTCGTAATTTTGACCAACCTTCGCGACATTTATTGACATTTTTTGTCAAAATTGGCTTGAGCAAAATCTTACCCGAACCTCCAAGGTCCGCAGCTTGTCGTTCAGTGTTAATCTTGACTGCCCAAAATACGGTTAAGGGGAGCTCAGCCTCCGAACTAGAAAAATCTGGTTCTGTTCTTATCCAGCTCAGTTTTTGACCGAAAACAGAATTGTTATGCTCAATTTGGCTTCAAATTCCTATAATGAACTTTCCATCAACTTTCTTTCATCTTTCAAATGATTAAATGTCCACATCTACTAAACCCAAAGCAAAAGAGAAACCGACGACTGAACGCATTACCGGCGCTGAAGCCGTAGTACGCTGCCTGATCGCGGAGGGTGTCGATGTGATGTTCGGCTATCCCGGCGGTGCGATCATGCCGGTTTACGATGAACTATACAAATATCAAAAAGACATTCATCACGTCCTTGTTCGACACGAGCAGGGCGCCACGCACATGGCTCAGGGTTTCGCCCGAGCGTCTGGACGAGTCGGAGTCGCTTTGGCGACCTCGGGACCTGGAGCGACCAACCTGATCACGGGTGTCGCCGACGCGATGATTGACTCGACTCCGATGGTTTGCATCACCGGCCAAGTCCCCAAACACCTGCTCGGTTCCGATGCGTTTCAGGAAACCGACGTGATGGGCATTTCAATTCCCGTTTCCAAATGGGGATTCCAAATCACTGACGCCTCCGAGATCCCCGAAGTCTTCGCCAAAGCGTTCTACGTTGCCAAGGCCGGCCGACCGGGTCCAGTTGTCATCGACATCACCAAGAATGCTCAGTTCGGTGAGTTTGATTTCTCTTACGAAAAATGCACCAGCATTTCGACTTATGTTCCTCGGCCGATCCTCGACGAAGCCAAGCTTAAAGAAGCCGCCGAGTTGATCAACAACGCGAAGAAGCCTTACATCCTCTTTGGCCAAGGCGTCATCCTCTCCGAAGCCGAAGCCGAACTCAAAGCGCTCGTTGAGAAAACCGGAATTCCTTCGGCTTGGACAATCATGGGACTTTCCGCCATGGACACCGATCACCCTCTCAACGTTGGGATGCTCGGAATGCACGGCAACTACGGACCCAACGTCAACATCAATGAGTGTGACGTGATGATTGCGATCGGTATGCGATTCGATGATCGCGTTACGGGTAACCTTGAAAAGTTTGCCAAGCAAGCCAAGGTCATCCACATCGAGATCGACCGAGCCGAAATCGACAAGAACGTCAAAACCGATGTTGCGATTCACGGCGACGCCAAAGAAGCGATGGCAACGTTGCTGCCGATGCTCAACGAGAACAAGCACGAATCCTGGCTTCAGGAATTCAAGGACTGCGACAAGGTCGAGTTCGAAAAAGTCATCGATGCAGAGTGCAACCCAACGACTGACGAAATGACGATGGGTGAAACCATCAAAGAACTCAACAAAATCACCGGCGGAAACGCGATTATCGTAACCGACGTTGGCCAGCATCAAATGGTTGCCTGCCGCTATGCTGATTTCCGTCAAACGAAGAGCAACATTACCTCAGGCGGATTGGGAACGATGGGCTTCGGGCTTCCTGCCGCGATTGGCGCCAAACTTGGCGCACCAGAACGAGATGTGATCTGCGTCGTTGGCGATGGTGGTATCCAAATGACGATCGAAGAGCTCGGCGTTATTCTTCAAACCGACGTCCATGTCAAAATTCTGCTGCTCAACAATGAGTTTCTTGGCATGGTTCGGCAGTGGCAACAACTGTTCTTCGACAAGCGTTATGCGTCAACCGAAATGGTTAACCCAAATTTCCAGTTGATCGCTGAAGCCTACAGCATCAAGTGCAACAAAATCGACCAGCGTAAAGACTTGGTCGGAGCACTGACAGAAATGATGGAAACCGATGGTGCTTATCTACTCGAAGTCATGGTCGGCAAGGAGAACAACGTGTTCCCAATGGTTCCAGCCGGCGCTGCCGTGGCTGACATTAAGCTCGAGCCTTGAACCTGCCGTTCCACTTGATTCCATCTGAATGAGATTTCAATCGGGCGTCTCACTTGGCTCCCAATCAACAAACATTACAACAGACCGCGACGATCATGCCAGAATCTTTCACAATTGCCGTTTTCAGCGAAAACAAAGCCGGACTTTTGCAGCGAGTTACATCGAGTTTCACTCGTCGTAAAATCAACATCGAAAGCCTCACGGTTTCCGAAAGCGAAGTACCTGGTATTCACCGGTACACAATTGTTGTCGACAGCCTCGACGAAGATGGTGTCATCAAAGTCTGTGCGGCGCTTGAGAAACAAGTTGACGTTCAAAAGGCGTTTTACTATCGGGATACCGATATCGTCTATCGTGAGATCGCACTATACAAAGTCCGCTCCGATTCGATGACCGAAGGCAGTCCTGCGTTGGCGATTGTCGACAAGCACCACGCGCGAATTCTCAGCGTTGAACCGGAGTTCACCGTAATTCAAAAAACCGGACGACGCGAACAAACAGCGGCATTGTTTGACGAGCTGGAACCGTACGGAATCCTCGAATTTGTCCGCTCAGGCCGAGTGGCAATTTCTCGACCGATGAAAGAACTCAAGACTTACCTCGAAGAGCTGGCGGTCGCCTCAACGCATTAAGCAACGGTTGTTGAACCAGACCAGAGCGAGCACCAGAAAATACAAGCTCGGCGCGAGCGAGTGGGGGGGCGTTGCGAGTTCCTCTCTCGCATCGGCTTTGAGCTTGTGCACGCCCGCCCGAACGGCTCACGCCGCTTTAACTCTCCCCCCACAACGGTGAGCCTGCTGCGGATCTGGTCATTGGCCCGCCCGAACGGCTCACGCCGCTTTAACTCCCCCCACCGATCACTCTTCGACAATCGAGTAGCACAACACCTTATCGCCTTCGCGGAGATAAAGCCGTCCATCAAGGATAACCGGATGGGACCAGCTTGGTCGGCCCCCGCTGCCAGGCACTTTGAAACTACTGACTTCCTGAAAGGATTCAGGATCTGCTTTAACCAACGTCATCATGCCATCGCTGTATCGGAAATAGAGATGCCCATCGGCCCCAGTCACACTGACTGATCTCTTCCCAGCACCTCGTGACTTCCACTTGATCTCACCCGTCATCAGGTCAGCACAAAAAGGAATGCCTTTGTCGTCAGAGTCGCCGTAAAGAAAGTCGCCAATCAGCACGATCCCACCATGCTTGTTGGCAAGGCCGGTTTTCAGTGCGTAGACCTCTTCGACTTTTACACCATCTCCTTCCTCGGATTGTCGTAGCAGAGCTCCGCCTCGTTTGTATCCTGCAGCAAAGAAAACCAGGTCCTCACGCACGATCGGTGTCGGAATCACTGCGGTTGTTCTAGCGATGTCATAAGTCCACATCAATTCTCCGTCGCCTGCCCGAACGCCCATCGCACCGCTTCCGGTGGTTTGAACATAGACGCGAGTTGAACCAACTTCCGAGATCACAATCGAAGCGTGCCCGGCACCGCGGTCGCCGGCTCGCGAACAAGACCAGACTTGCTCTCCCGTCTTTTTGTTAAGCGCCACCATGGTGTTCTTGGGTCCGCCAGGTGTGCAGATCAGATTGTCACCGTCAATCAAAATGGACTCACTGTAGCCCCACGACTCGGCTTTCTTACCTCCGAACTTCTTCTTCAGATCAATTTTCCATTGCCCTTCGCCGTCGGTGCTAACGCAATGCAAAACGCCTTGAGGAGTCAAAACATAGACTCGGTTACCGTCAACTGTCGGAGTTCCTCGTGAGCTTTGCCAAGTGCCCATGCCCTTCGTCCACGCCGGTCCCGTTTTGTGCCGCCAAATCTGTTTGCCATCTGCAAGATCAAAACAGGTCAAGTACTCGTCTTTGTCATCGACAGTCGAAAGCCCGTCCCCCAAAGTATAAAAACGGTCACCAGCGATCGACACGTCAGCGTAACCTCGCCCGGCTCCTTCGGTTTCCCAAACAAGCTTGGGGCCATCGGCCGGCCATTTTTCGAGCAAGTTGGTATCTGGAGCAACTCCCGTTCGATTCGCCCCTCGAAAGGTTGGCCAATCATCGGCCAGCGAAGAAGCGGCAGTAAACGTGCAGATCAAACAAGCGGCCAGCGTCAGAAGCAAATTCTGTTTCATCGAAATTCTCGAGCTAAGGAAATCATTCAGATGGAGAAACGGAATACAACAGGAAAAGGATCCGTTTCAACGGACGTTTATTGAAGACAAAAAAAGACCGCGAGGCAATATGCTGACGACCAATCCTTATCACAATTGCGGAATATCAAAACCGACGTTTTTAAAGTGCATGATACAGCAACCTGCCTTCCGCTCGCTGACGCGTCTAAGTCGTGATTTTTTTGGAACACGCCTCAGCAAACTGAGCCGCTCATAGATTCAGGGCACGTCAGATCCCGGTGGTCTCGAGGATCCGATGCGCGTACTGGTTCATCGCATCCCTCAGCTGTTCAAAGGAGTCCAGGACGTACAGGATCGGTTGGTAGTGGTCGATCTCAAAGTCGGTATCGCACACTCGATCGAGATCGAACGGACGGCGCTCGACGTCGGGACTCTCGAGCGCGTGCCGACTCTCGCCGGGGGAGGAGATCAGGCCCGATCCGTAGAGTTTGAGTCGATCATCCTCTCGAATGAGCCCGAACTCTACCGTGAACCAGAACAGCCGGGCCAGCCGAACCGTGTCCCGTTCGTCTGAGGCGGAGAGTGCCGCTCGCCCGAAGGTTTGCAAAAAATCGGCGAAGACCGGATCGGCATGGAGCGGAACGTGTCCAAAGACGTCGTGGAAGATGTCGGGTTCCGGCAGGTAGTCGATCGTTTCGCGGCTTCGAATGACAATCGTGGTCGGAAACTTCCTCTCGGCGAGGCAGGCGAAGAAGGCCTTCGCGGGAAGGTAGCCAGGCACGGCGCAACTCTGCCAGCCGGTCAGCTCCATAAGAAACTGATTGATCGACTTCTCGCCGTCGAGATGTGGAATGTGGTCTCGAACCAGCCTGATCGACCGCGCGCCATCGAGGTAGACGTTGGAGGCACGTTCGGCGAGGAACTCCATCTGACGGTCGTAGAGGTTCTGCCAGACCTCTTGGTTCTCGTCGGAGTAGCCGTCGTATTGCTGGGCGATGAAGAACTTCGCCGGATCGTTGAAGCCCATTTGCCCGAAGCGATCAGCGTTCTCCTGCGCCGCCCGAGCTTCGGGGCCGTCGATCATCGCATGATTAAGGTTGGGTTTGGTCATGTGGTCGGTTCCTTTAAGGCATTGAGATACCATTATAAGCTGAATTCAGGCCCCCGGAACGCCCCACTGGATGATTTGGCGTCGTTGCCTGGCCCCTTCGTTTCGCCCTTCGTTTCGATGGGAAATACAAGAGGCGGGCGGTGGTCTTCGGAAAGCCTGAGAGCCCATGTCCTGACCACATTTTTCAGGTTGTTGTGGGTGGTGGGTCCGGACCTTTTGCGATCGTAGGCAGACGGGTGCTCCACCGACACCAATCAAGCCGCTTTGCGACTCGCGTCGACCAGCTCACGGGCAAGCCCGACTACGTCAGAACGATCCTTGGGTACGTGCTTGAGAAACCGACCTGCAGTTGCGCCTGCGTAGGTTCCCACTAACAGCGATGCCATAAAGGTTCGAAACCCATACTGCTGATAAAACCCAGCGAGGTAGTTGATGCCATTGGCTGGAATCCCAAACAACGGGTTACTGTGCTGATCGAAAATGCTGGCTGGCTGAATCGCACCGTGCCCAGTGAATTCTCCAACCGTATTGCCCATCGCGCCGAATATGACCACCACCATCGCCGCAAAAAACCACTTACCCCACCGAAGCCACTTTTGCCGGCGCGACAAGGTAATCAATGCAATCGCTAAAGTCAGCGGGTAAGTGTGCAAGACGACTGAGCCGAGCTGGCTCAGGTGCTGGGTGAACGGGATGGGCTGATCGTTTGATGGCCAGATCATGCAGAACGCCGGAACGACGCCCGAGAGCAATAACGTCACCAAGATCGCCGTTCTTATGCCGGACTTTTTCGCCGCATAAAGATCGCCTCTGAGAGAATCTGATTCGTAAATTTTTCGGCGTTTAAACATCCTCAACCTTCCTTCCTTGGAACGCTCAACGATAGTTCGCATCGCGGAATCAGGTCAATGCAGATCCGTTATCGGCAACCGATGAACCGATTTGAGAATCTCGGCACGTTTGTCAAAAAACTGGCATTTGGCCTCGACATCCATCAAGGTTTGGCTACTATATCGGTGCGGGGTGGAGCAGCCCGGTAGCTCGCGAGGCTTAATCGTATCGAAATTCTTACTTTTGCTTGGATTTCGATTTATGGGCGGTACCAGTGGAAACGCCGGTATAGTCACCAGTCAAATTCGGGGAACCCTTTGCAAATGGCGATCCCGAGCCAAGTCCACCATATTGGTGGAAAGGTGTAGAGACTTGACGGCTGGGACCTAAACCGATCAGTTCGGCAGGGTCAAGAGAAAGTCCAGACTTGCAAACGAAACTTTGTTTCGGCGGTGAAAACCGTAGCGGTAAGCATAACCTCGAGGTCGCAGGTTCAAATCCTGTCCCCGCAACTAGCCGATCGAAAGATCGGCTTTTTTTATGCGCGACGATCGAGTGAAAGGAGTCATTGTGGATACAAATCGTGTTGGCGACATCGCCGAACAGGCCGTCGTTCTACGAGCCCTGGAGAATGGCTGGAGTGTCAACTGTCCAATTGGGAACCGAATGCCCTACGACCTGATTATCGACGTGGACGGGAGTTTACAAAAAATCCAAGTCAAATCGGCTTGGTTTGATCGCGCGTCTGGCAACTACGTTGTTGATAATCGAAGAACAAAAACCAATCGTCGTGAAATGATTCGGGCGAATTACGTTGTCGAAGACTTTGATTTTGCCATCGTTTACCTTGCGGAACTGAAAGTCTTCTACATCTTCCCGGTAGAAACCTTCATCGAATATGGAAGCACAATCACAATTGTCGAGTCAGAAAAACGGCAACGGAAACCAAGATCAGCGGGTTTTCGTGAACGATGGGACCTTATTGGTGAATAGAAAATGCTATTTCCAGTACAGAAGCTTTACAAGTCGATTGAATTGGGATCGCCCAGTTGCCTTGCCGCCTCAAACGCCACAACTCCAACCGTGGTCGCAAGATTGAGACTGCGAACTTTGTCGGTCGTCGGCACTCGTAGCAGCCGCTCCTGGTTCGGCTCAGTGATTGATTTGGGAAGCCCACTGGTCTCGGCACCAAAAACAAACGTATCGCTCCGCTCGAAACCGATGCTGGTGTAGCTTTTAGTCGCAAATCGGGAAAAGTACCAAAATCGAGATGGGCCCAACCGCTGCAACAAATCGTCCCAATGATCGGCGACTTCCCAATCCAAATGTTGCCAATAATCCAACCCCGCCCGACGAACAGTCTTCTCATCGACCCTGAATCCGAGCGGCCTGACCAGCCACAACTTCGCGCCAAGCGCCACACAGGTCCGACCGACGGCGCCGGTGTTGCCCGGAATCTCCGGCTGGAACAAGACAATGTTAAGAATCGGTGATTGAGTCGGATTGGGATCCTGATTCCCATTTGAGGCAGTCAAAATCAAACTTTCAGTCTAAAATCGGTTCTCGGCTTCTGTGAACAATTTACTCGGACCATTTCTTTTCGCAACGTAGCCCAAAAACTTAAAGGCAAACATCTGTGGTAGATATCAAACGCAATCCGACCCGTCCGGTAAAGATCGGCAGCATCACGATTGGAGATTCCAACACGATCGCTGTTCAATCAATGACCGCCACCAAAACTACCGACATCGACGCGACGGTGGCGCTGGTTGAGCTGATGCATAACGCCGGGGCGGATGTTGTCCGAATCGCCGTCGACAGTAAAAAGGACGCCGCGGCTCTGGCAGAGATTCGTAAACAGACCAGTGCCAACCTATCGGTAGACCTTCAGGAAAATTATCGGCTTTGCGAAATCGTCGCGCCGCACGTTGACAAAATTCGCTACAACCCAGGACACCTTTACCACCACGAAACTGACAAACCCTGGAACGAAAAAGTCCGTTTCATCGCCGGCGTCGCCAAAGACAACGACTGCGCGATTCGAGTCGGCGTGAACTGCGGATCGATGGACCCGGCCAAGAAAGAAAAATACGACACCGACGACTCCATCACTCCGATGCTCGAAAGCGCACTGGAGCATTGTGAATTCCTCGATTCAATCGACTTTACCCGTTACTGCGTTTCTCTCAAAGACTCCGATCCCCGCAAGGTCGTCGAAGTCAACCAGCGGTTCGCCGCCGCCCGGCCAGAAATTCCGCTTCACCTTGGCGTCACCGAAGCCGGTATCCCCCCCGAAGGCGTAATCAAAACACGAATGGCGTTCGAACAATTGATCGGCAAAGGCATCGGCGACACGGTACGAGTCTCACTGACGGTCCCCAACGCCCGCAAAGGAGAAGAGATCGAGGCGGGCAAGGGCATCATTTCTGATATTTACGCCGGTCGTGTCCGAACCGTGGTGGACTTCAACACTGACTCGCTCAACATCATCTCGTGTCCCAGCTGCTCACGCGTGGAAAACGAAGCCTTCGTTGACCTCGCCGAAAAAGTCAAAGAAATGACGCAGTATGCGAAAGACCACGCGATCACGATTGCCGTGATGGGCTGCCGGGTCAACGGACCGGGAGAAACAGACGATGCCGATCTGGGGCTTTGGTGCGGCCCCAAAGTCGTCAATCTGAAGAAGGGGACCGAAGCCCTAGGGGCATTTCCCTACGACGAGATTCTTCCAAAACTGAAAAACGAACTCGACGAACTAATTTCCAAGCGCGGAATGTAATGGGGAATGACGAACCTTTCCGATGGGATTAGCATCCTTTGTCGTCAGACAACCTGCGGAGTATTTCAACCTTGAGTTCAGCACTAAGCTGACCATTCCGACTTCAACATTTGGAATTCCGAGTACGAATTCCGCATTGCTTCCGATGATAAACACTCTCTATCTTCCTGAACTTCGTGAAATGCTCGCCGAAAGCAATTCCGAAGGCCTGCGCGATTTCTGCGAAGCGATCCATCCTGCGCGCGCGGCCGAGTTCATGGCGGGTCTGTCGAACGAAGAAGCATGGGAAGTCCTTCAGCAGACCCAAATCGAACTGCAAGTCGACATATTCGGGTACTTTGGGAAGTCGAAACAGCACGGGATCTTGGAAACCGTCGATGTCCATCAAGCAGCCCAGATGGTCGCCGAAATGGCCCCCGATGATCGCGTTGACGTGCTTCAGGAAATCGACGAACGGCGCCGCAATGACCTTCTCGACCTTCTCCCCGTCGCAGAACGCCGCGACTTCCAACGCTTGAGTCAGTATCCCGAGGGAACTGCCGGCGCGGTGATGACTACCGAAGTCGCCAAACTGGCCGAGTCGCTGACAATCCGGGAAGCCCTCAACGAGGTCGCCCGTCAAAGTGAAGACTACGAGACGATCTACTACCTTTATGTCGTTGACGCCGAGGACCATCTGCGCGGGCTTGTATCGGCTCGGCAGCTTTTGACCGGGATGAAGTCGCCTGAAACAACGCTGGCCCAGATCATGGACACCGATCTGGTAACCGCCGACGTACTTGAAGACCAGGAAGACGTCGCTAATAAAGTCGCCAGAATGGACCTGCTGGCGATTCCGGTTGTGGACAATCAGCACAAAATGCTCGGCATCATCACTCACGACGACGTTATCGACGTTGTTCGGGAAGAAGCCACCGAAGATGCTCACCGTATCGGTGCGGTTGACCCGCTGGATGAGTCGTATTTGCGGACGGGCCTGTTCACATTGACGTGGAAACGTGGAATCTGGCTGACGATTCTGTTTTTCTTTGCGCTGCTGACCGCGTTTGCAATCGACGGTTTCAAAGATCAAATCGCCGAGTGGGGTTGGCTGGCCGTGTTCATTCCACTGATCATCAGTAGCGGCGGGAACTCGGGAAGCCAAAGCGCTACGTTGATTATTACCGCGCTATCTCGTGGTCACATTACCCTTTCGGACTGGTCTCGCGTTGTTATGCGCGAAATCCTGATGGGTTTGCTGCTTGGATTCGGACTAGCGCTGATGGGCTATCTGGCTTCGCGGTTCTTCGTGCCCGACAACGTTGCCTGGACCAACGCAGTGATGTTCGTTGTTCCGATTACGTTAGTGTTAATCGTCGTCTGCGGAACGCTGACAGGTTCAATTCTTCCATTGCTGTTTGAGCGACTCGGCTGGGATCCGGCGATGATGAGTACTCCGTTTGTCGCCGGCATCGTTGATATTCTTGGTATCCTTATCTACTTCAATGTTGCGATTCGGTTCATGGCCCAAGCTGCCCACTAGCTGGATAGCAAAACAATCTTTGAAATTAGTAGCTCGGCTCTCCGAGCCATGGGAATGGACCTTCTCGGCTCGGAGAGCCGAGCTACTCTCTTCGAATCCGAAGATTCATAACCCGTGGCAACCTGACGAACTGTGATTTTTTACCAACCGTCATTCCCGCGCAGGTGGGAATCCAGTCTTTTAATGCTCATGGACTCCCGCCTGCGCGAAAGCTGACTCTGCTCCAACCGACGTAGATTTCTGCTTCTGTAAAAGCTGCCTGAATTATCGAACTACTGAATCGCGCACTGTGTTGCGTTTAGGCATCACCGCGACATCGGTTGCTTTTCTTGAGCCAAACGCGCCGCAAAAAATCGACTTTCCTCCTCTTCAAAACCTTTTACGGGCAAAACTCAAAGTCCTCAACATGGACGTTTTGAAAAGCTCTTGAGAATTTTTCCACAAACGCTTCGATCCCGTTTTTGCTGACCTACGGTTGATCAGCCGAACGTTTTTGCTTGGCCCCACTTGACTGGAAAATCCGCGATGAACTGCACTGAAATTGCTTCGAAAATCGAAAACCAAAACCCTAATGCAACTGCGTTGGAAGTGGCACGAATGTGTGCATTGATCTGCAGCGCGGTATCTGACTCCAGCGAATTGGCAAACGATGACCGATTCCTCGAAGTCTGGGACGAAGTCAATATGCGAATCCAAGCCGCAACGGATCAGCACGCCGCCGTGACAGAAGAGTTGGAAACATTGTCCAGCTCAGATCCGCAGACGTTTACACAAGATCAGATCTGGATCCTGGTGCGATCAATCAAAGTCCAGAATCAGTTGCTCCGCCTATACGTCGGCGACCCATCACTTGAGATGGGCTAGGGAATTTCAGCCCTATACCGCGACAAAGAGGTATGGCAGGTAGAGGCAGAGATTTTTAGTCTGGATTTACATGATGGACATGATTTTCGCGAAGATGCTTCCAACATCCTTTTAATCATGTTCATCCTGTCTCAATTCCACCCCAAAGATCATTAGCTCTAGAACTAACTATCTGGTTTTGGTTCGCCCTGCGAATCACCAGCGTCGGTTGTTTCGGCACTTGGATCAGTTTCTGGCTTGGGATCCTCACCTGACTCAGGCGTGCCTTCTGCCGACGCTTCAACTTTCTCCTCAACCTTCGTCTTGGGATCCTCAGTCTTGGGATCTTCAGTCTTGGGTTGCTCTGTCTTCGGTTGCCCTTCCTCTGTCATCGGTTCTTCAGGCTTTGGCTGGTCAGCGGCTGACTCATCGGGTTTCAAAGTCTCGGGTTTCGACTCGCCAGTTTCGGGCGATTCCGAATTCGGCTTGGGTGATTCGGCTTCGCCTTCTGCTCCAGCTTCACCTTCTTTCATCGGCTGTTTGTTTGCATCAGTGGGTGCACCGGTTCCTCCAACTGGCAAGTCGGGAAACGAAATGTCCGGTCGAGCCGACGGAGGTGGCTCTGCCCCTGGAGCAGGTTCCTTCTTGGTAACCAGGTCCTCGCGCTGACTTCGCAGCGTATTCAAATTGTCAGCCGACATGACGTAGTACCAATCGCCGAAACGCTCGTTCAATTCATCGACAAGCTTTTGACCCTCAGTGACCTTTTTAGCGAAAGCCTCGGTGTCGTCTTTGAAACGAGTCATGTCCAACTCGTACTGCACCGTCGCTTCATCGAACGCCTTCTTGGCTTCGTCGTATTTGACGAACTCGGGATTACGCTGATCCTTTTTCTGTTCTTCGGCCTCGCCCTCGGGCGGCTTCACGCCCTCAGGAGCTTCCTCATCGGCGGGGGATTCGGGTTTATCGTCGGCCTGGTCGTCTTTCTTTTCTGGTTCTTTGGGAGCAGGCTCATAACCTTCTGGTGCGACCGGCTCAACGGGCTTTGTCGGTTCCTCTGGTTTCGGAGTGATCAGCGACTCATCCAAGGCAACCCGAACTAGCAAAAAACGATTGTCAATCTCGGCTTCTTCTTCCTTCGCTTCTGCGTCGGCTTCTTTGTCATCTGGAGTCGCTTCATCAGCCTTGGCGTCGGTCTTGCCTTTGCTTTCACCGTCAGTTTTTTCTTTTGATTTCTCATCGTCAACAGAGCCATCCTTCTTTTTCGCCGCCTCACCCGAACTGCTGGAACCGATCTCGATCTCCGTCTCGTCACCCTCAACCGTATCGCCAATGTGAAGCGTATACAGCACGCCCTTGTCGGTACCAACGGTCAACTCGCCATACTTGGAGACGAGCCCAAGCTTTCCATCCATCTCGGCCAGATTAAAACCGTTTTGGCCCAACTCATATTGAAGCTGATCCGTGGCGGCCTGATACTCTCGTGATTTAGGATCAAACTCGGGACGCTGATTCAGCTCGAGGTCAGCCGTCAGCAACAGATGCCCCTTGTACTTGAACTTGGGGCGGACGCCGGCAATTTTAAGCTCATCCAGAACACCCAAAATTTCGTTGACTCGAGCATTGGTCAGCTCTTCGGTTTCGGCCGCCAACCCTTCCAACTCCCAACTGTCTGCAGGTGATGTACGACCAAGCTTCAAAATGTCGCCAGGCTTTTTGAAGATCACGCGCCGACCATTGGCGACTTCTTCTTCAATCGAATAGTTGTTGATCACGACTTTGGTGAGTTCATTCTGCTCAAGCCGCAAGAGATCAGGGTCGATCCAGTCGGAGAACTTGGTCGACAAATCAATATCAAGTTTGACTTTGTAAGTTTGGTTTTCATCGGGCCGACGAACATAATAGAACTTCTCATCGTCTTCCTGGTCGAAGGGATCGTTGAAGTCACGCAGTTCGGATTCGCCGGCTTCTTTACCGATGATGAAATCGACAACGACTTCTCCGCCCGCATCCTTGAGGGTGACCCGTTTTCCAGCGGATTCTGGATCCTCAATCGACTCATCAAGCGGATCCACAACGCCTAGTCGCTCGTGCTCTTTCACCAAACGACCAGCCAACGATTGACGCTCAAGCCCCATTACGGAGGTCGCGGTTGTCGCCAGTCGCTCTACGGCTTCGGCGGGATAATTTGAGTGCGAAGGAATTCGCCACAGCCCGTCCTGATTCTCGACACTGAATTTTTTCAATCGAGCGGTTTCAGGATCCATCGCAACCACTTCCAGTGACTGCGCCTGAGAGGCGGAATTGAATTCTTCAAAAAACGGTTTTCCAACCAACTCAAAATCGGCCGAATTGGTGGGCCGATTCATAAAATGACTTCCCACAGCGACGGCCGCCATAACAGCCGCCACGCCCACAAATGTCATTGTTTTTGCTAATTCATTCATCGTTTTTTACTTTGTCAGTCAAAGGTTCTGTTCACTACTTTTAATTTCGTTTTGCACGAAGCCCTTCAAGGCCATACATCAATTAGTCGCCACCCACACGACGGTCAGCCGCGATGTCTTTTTCTTCATTGGCTTTGCGATACCAAAGAACCAAGGTCCCTAGCAGCAGCGCCGGAAGCGGTGCAGCGAGGATCGCCAGCAATCGAGTTCGATTCTCCAAACCCGAAACCAACTGCTGTTGATCAGATTCGAGCCCGGCAATCGTTTCTTTCAACTCGCGATCAAGCTTTCTCTTTTTCAAACCCAATCGACGTCGGGCTTCGAAGGCCTCTTGGGATGACCGTTGCATCTTCTGGAAGACACCCATGCTCTGGTCAGACTGAATCTCTTCATTGGTGAGGTCAAGCCTTTCCTGCTCGGCTTTCATTTCATCTTCAACCTTCTTTTCCAACTCAGCCTGCTCCTTGGTGCTGGCAACACGGTACTTGTCGATCACGGTTTCAAGCTGCTCTAGCGTCCGGGGAGTCGCACGCCGGGTTCTCAAGCCAACAAAACTTTCGTTGCCAGCCAAAATCTCTATCGAGTTAAGCAACAGCGAAAGGTTATCCAGTTTCTCACCGAGAGCTTCTTCCTGGTCGTAATAAAACTGAGAAACGAAATCGAGGTCCGCGATAACGACGACATCCAGTTTCTTCTTACCTTCGCCGGTGATTCGCGCCGCCACGACATAATCCTCGTCGTCGATTTCGCTCAGAACTTCGGGATCAAGCCGCTTCATCTCGTCTTGGGTGATCGGGCTGGTCATCGGCTCCGTCCGAGTCGTGATCTTTCCGGCCCGAGGATCAAAGACATTGAACTCCTGCGACGGCGTCATCGTCAGCCGCTCCCAAGAGGTCGATCCCGAATCGGTACCCAACGAAACCAAGGGTTCAAAATTCAATTCACTATCTGCTGATTTTCGAATTGAACCTGGATAAAAGAACAAAAGCTCCTTCAATCCATTTGAGATCGGACTCTCCGCATTAAACGCCACGTGATCTTTCTGAGCTTGGTTCCGGGCGAACACAAACGCCTGATCGTAACGACCGTAGTGCTCCGGCCAACTGTCACCCAGATGTTCGGGCCAGTATCCTTTGAAACTCAGATGTGGATTCTGATTCGACCACGCGGCTGAACCATTATTCCAATCAACCCCGATCGCCTTGAGGATCTTACTGGCAGATCCTCCGTCTGATTTCGGCATCGCGGAACTGGAAAGCACATCGGCATAAGGCGATTGCTGGGAAACGCGCGCTTGTTTAGGTGCGTTGAAAATCCCCAACCGATCGGGGTCAAGAGACGCCCAAAAGAAGGGAATCGGATCGGTCAGCAGAATCGCGGGATTGCCGGCTTCGACATACTTGACGAGGTTGTCCATCGCGATGTCATCAAGACTACTGGGATCAGCAACCAACAAAACATCAGGCGGCGTTTTCTTGGCATCTTTCTTCAGCTCAACATCCTGATCGCCCGCCGGAGCGACGATTTCGTCTTCGACATACTCGATCAAATCACTTTGTGCGATGTGCACGATATCAAACAGCTTTTTTAGTTCGTCCATCGTAGTGTTGTAGACCGGCCATTCGATCCGTCGTCCGTCAAGTTCAGGACCGCCAAAGTAAGTATCGGTGTCGACGATACCAATCGTTATCTTGTTCTTCTTGTCAATCGTCGAAGCGAT
>CALJOA010000147.1 GCA_937981585.1 uncultured Pirellulaceae bacterium
TGGATCTCGAGGTTTGAACAAGGCGACCCCAATTGTGTTCAGTTTGAGTAGCTAGTTGTGACTGAGCCTCGGCGTTAGCGAAAACATCATCGTGGCCAGCTGGATGGCGCTCGTAGACGCGATCGAATACAAGCTTTATAAAGAAACAGCCACCCGCGTCGGCAGATGCCAGCCACTCTGTTGGGTCCAAGTAGTGCTTGCCGGCGCCTTCCTTAATTTTGGATTATCCACGTGAAAGCGAAAATCTGTTTGTTGCCGGGCGATGGAATCGGTCCCGAAATTGTTGCCCAAGCCCAGCTTGTTTTAGGAGCCGTCGCAGCCAGATTTGGACACGAATTGGAGTTCGAGTCGCATTTGATGGGCGGGTGTGCGATCGACGATTGCGGTGATCCGTTGCCCGAGGCGACGTTAAACGCCTGTCGAGAATCCGATGCGGTGCTGCTGGGCGCCGTCGGCGGCCCGAAGTGGGACGACCCGCGAGCCAACACGCGACCCGAAGCGGGTCTCTTGCGAATTCGCAAGGAGCTGGGACTGTTCGCCAATCTGCGCCCGGTCAAACCTCACGCTTCATTGGTCGGTGCTTCGCCGCTGCGGCCAGAAATCGTCAGTGGTGTCGACATCCTGTTCGTTCGTGAGCTTACCGGTGGTATCTACTTTGGTGACAAAGGACGACGCAAATCAGCAGGAGTCGAAGCGGCTTTCGATGAGATGGCGTATTCGGTGCCCGAGATTGAACGCGTCGTGAGGGTCGCAGGCAAAGCGGCAATGGAACGCGACAAGCGACTTACTTCGATCGACAAAGCGAACGTTCTGGAAGTCTCACGGCTGTGGCGCGAAGTCGCGGCCAACGTCGTCAGCAACGAATTTCCCGAATTGCAATATGACGTCGTGCTGGTAGACGCTATGGCGATGCACTTGATTTCGCGACCAGCCGACTTCGATGTCGTCGTTACGGGGAACATGTTTGGCGATATCTTGACCGATGAGGCTTCCATGTTGCCTGGTTCGCTTGGGTTGCTGCCTTCGGCTTCGCTGGGCGATCCCGGTCCCGGCTTGTACGAGCCGATCCATGGTTCAGCCCCTGATATCGCCGGAAAGGGCATCGCAAATCCGCTAGCAACGATTTTGGCCGCAGCAATGTTGCTACGGCACGAGTTGCAGCTGGAAGAAGAGGCCGCCGCAATCGAATCGGCAGTTTCAAATATCATTGATTCGGGATTGCGTACAGCTGACATCGCTGGCAAAGGAGCGGCATTGTCAACTGCCGAAATGGGAGCCAAGGTTGTCGAAGCGGTCAGCGGGTAAGCCGATAGTAGCTCGGCTGTCCCTGCCGTGATTTTTTCAAAAAACACCCTAACAACACCAGCCGTTTTGGCGTTTTGGCGCTAGCCACGGTTAACGGCGATTCAACTGTGGCTAGTGCCAACACGGCTAATAAAATCACAACCTATCCGAGGCCGTGAATTTTTTAGAAGCACGGCCACCACGTTTGCAGAATGTCAAATCTCCATCGAACAATCAATTGTTTCGTTCAGGACTTTGACAGGATAAACACGATTGACATGATGACAAACATCTTGTTGATCATGTAAATCCTGCCTTCTACTTTCTTTCCCGACGAAATAGTCCAAGCGCGGCTTCGGCAACGTCGTCTTCAACGATTAGCACTACGGTATCGCGGACCGCAAACCGATCTTTGGCGCCGGGTACGCGAACTTGATCCTGCTGAATGACGGCGACTACCAAACAACGTTCCGGCAAACCCAACTCCATCAGTGGGACGTCCGTCGCCGGAGCACCTTCAACAACATCAACTTCGATTACGTCGATCAGACCGCCTGGCATTTTGGTTCGTGAGACAACCACGCCTTCGTTGAGATAGGAAACGATCTGTCGCGCCATGATGTCGCGCGAGCTGACCGCAACGTCGATACCAAGTCGTTTAATAACGCTGGCGTAGTCGAGTCTTCCGATCACCGACATGACCTGTGATGTACCGAGGTCTCGTGCTTTGACACCTAGCATCATGTTGTCGTCGTCGGACCCCGCGCAGGCGACAAACACATCCGCGTTACCGACGTGTTGTTCTTTCAGGTTTTCGATTTCTGATGCTGAGGCGTTGATAATCGAAGTCGACTCAAGCTGTTTGGCCAGCAATTTACATCGCTCCTCATCCTGCTCCATAATCATGACTTTGAAGCCTTCTCGCTCCAGCGTTCGGGCGAGATGTAAAGACGTTTCACCTCCGCCGCCGATCACGACACGCTTGGGCGTTTGGGCTCCCGTCTTGAAAATTGCCCTGACCGCCTTGACATCTTCAGGGCGAGAAAAAACGGTGACTTTGTCGCCAATCTGCAATTGATCATCTGCCGAAGCGATCCACATTCGGTTCTCCCGCAAGATCGTACCCAGCCGTACATTTGGAGGCAGCCCAAGATCACGCACAACGTTATCGGTCAATTTGCCTTGCCGGCCAACAGTCAGCTCTTGGACTTCCAATCCGCCTCGAGAGAACTGCTCAACTACGACCGATCCGGGCTCACGAATTTCACGAGCCAACTCCATCGCGGTCAAATGCTCTAACGAGAGCATTCGGTCGATCCCAAAATGAATTTGGTAGTCGAACGTGCTCAGGTCTCGAAACACCGGAGCAAAGACCCGTGCAATCGAACGCCGAGCCCCCATGGTTTTGGCCATACTCGCACCGACGATGTTGACTTCGTCCTGACCGGTCATCGCCATGCACATGTCGGCACCACTAATGCCGGCTTGAAACAAGACGCTTGACTGAGAAGCCGACCCGAGGATGGCTCGAACATCGTATTGCTCATTGACGTGAGCGACTTTGGCAGGATCGTGATCTACAACGGTAACGCTGTGGTCCAATTCGCAAAGCAGTTCGGCGATCGAAGAACCGACTCTGCCTGCTCCCAGAATAACGATGTTCATTGAGCTTTCTGTGGATCGTTCGTTACCAAGATTGGTTCAAGCCGTCGGCTTGATCCGCGAACTTTCAGCAAAAAAGTCCACACCACTATTGGAACGCGTTGGTTTGCGATTGGCAACCGGACCATGTTTGTTGACGCTTTTGAAGTGGAGGCAAAAATAGAACAACAAATGCTGATTCTCTGAGGATGAATGAGGATGGGTTCCCTCATTCGGGCCTCTCCCAAAGGAGAGGGAGGCAGTGTTGTATATTTTCGTGTTCCAAATCGCTTTCTACTTACTGGCCTTCTTCAGGATCACCACGAAGGATAAACATGAAGAAGTGGTATCCGGTCTCATCCGAAAGCGCGTATCCACCCGAGGGTTTGAAATACTTTTTAAGTTCATCAAACTCAGGCAACGGGTTGTCTTGCAACCGACCTTGCAAACCGGCAACGTACTTATTCTCCTCAGCTCCACGCGAAATGATCGCCTGAGTCGTGTCGGATTGGTAAATCTCGTAGAGCATTTTGACTGACTCCTCAGGATTGGAGTACATCGTCGCGCAAGGCATGTCGGTTTTCAAAAGCTTCGTCATCTTGCCACTGATTGATTGAAACTTGGTATCGTTGACAAGTGACTCACTCTCCCCCTGATCAACATCAATCGCCTGCTCGATGAAGGCTTTGCTTTGAGGAGAGAACACCAGATAATTCCCAATCAAGGCGAACGAAGGCTGCGGAGTATTGAGGTTTTCAAACGACAGTTGCGCCAAATCGCCTTCAATGCCTCTACCTCTTCGTTCGGCCCGCTCCTGAAATCGTTCTCGACGACGTTCCATTCTTTGCTCAATTCGAGTGATCGGCTGAGACCAGATTCGAATCCCGTTGTACTCGGACTCCTCGATCTTTTCTTCAGAGCCTTCTTCACCGTCATCGCCTCGATTAACCCGCGCAACGACGGCTTCGATTGATTTTTCAAACGCTTCAAGATTCTCGATCTCAAACGCAACCACGTTGACCTGACTATTAAACTTCATCGGTGGCTCCATCCACTGACAATAGGTAACGCGTCCGGTCAAGTGACTCAGAATGTCTTCCTTGAGATCCAGCTCGAGTTCTTCGTTAATGTTCTCTTGGATCCACTCATCGACGGCATTTTCGCCTTGAAACGCTTCGACTATTGTCGTCAGCTCAGACATCATCTGATCGATGTCCCAACTGGTGGTCATGTAATTCACCGCGTTGGCGGGTAGCCACGGCTCGGGTTCAACATCGGTTGGTTTAAGGGCGATCATTTCAAAGATTCCGCTTCTTGGATCGGCCAACAGCACATGCGCGTGGACCACTGACTCGAAATCGTCTTCGGACAACAACATGCTCCCGCCAATCCCGAGCAAACCATCAAGTCCGAGGGCCGGCAGAAAATTGAGCGCGACCTGCGCCGAGACATTGCCGCGAGTTGAGCTTTTGGCCAGTGCGATCGGATCAACAAAGAAACGTGCTTCGGGCTTTAACTCTTCGCTTCCCAAACAACGGTTCATGATCGTGATGAATTTTCGATTCGAGCTCAGCGGTCTTACCTTTTCAACTTCTCGACCTGCCCAACGATCAACGAACGCCTCGAGTTCGTCTTCGGAAGTCGATCCGACAAGCAATCCGCCGAGCCGGAAAAACTTGACCCGTTTGCCATCAACACTGAATGACTCGTACTCAATCCCGTCCTCGGTTGACTCTTCGGCTGTGACTTCTTCTCCAGATTCTTCCAAGGCAAACTGTCGTCCACGATCCAGCACGCGATCCAACGCTTCGGTGTCGTCATCGAGCTCAAGGATCAACATGAATTCAGGGTCCTTTCGGCGCGGCACAATGACGGCAAACGTCATCTCGCCAGCCGGCAGCGCCATTAGATCGTCGACTTCAAGTCCCACCTCGTCTTTGACGTCTTCGTAGGCCAGCTTGGCTTCTTCAAACAATCCGTCTCTAAGATTGGCGATGGCCTCTTCTTCAAACATCTGGCCGAAGGATGAAGCCTGAAACTTCCCCATCAAGTCCCGAAAGTTGTCCACTTGAACGAACGAAACAGTCGTCTCGGGAAGCAGGTCCTCCGTCGGCGGACGAGTCTCGGGATCCAGTTGAGCTTGTACTGGTGAAGCCACGGTCAGAAGAACCAAAGTGAACAGGGTCACCGAAAGTGCCTGATATAAGATGACTCCGACAGGCTTTTTGAGGGATAAGTCGACTCGCATAGTGTTCCTTTTGCAAATTTGAGATACCGTTTAAACCCTCACCACAACAAAAGGGTTTCACAGTTAAAGCCAGTTTTCACCGATTTTTCTGCTTCTCATTTTCACGGTTAGGCTCGGTTTTCTCGTTCGGTTCGCCTCTCAGTTTAGTCGTTTTGCAATCGAATTTCATTATATGGGGGCGAATCGGGTGATCAGCGGCCAAACAAACGCGGTGCGACGTCAGCCGATCCGTAAAATCATCTTTCAATCGAGTCGAATCGTCTTCAATGCCCCGTTGGACGATGCATTAACATGGGACAATACTTGGTCGGCCATTCCAACCGGAGCGAACCGGAAATTTCAGAACTTGGATTGCTTGTTGTTGTTTCAATTGCGTAAGTTTGTTTTTGAGGACGGAACGTTGAATTTTGATTTGAACTTCCCCAAGCGAGCTTGGGCATTAGCGGTTGTTTCGACGATCTGCCTCTCTGGATTCCTCTCGTTTGGTTCGGCGGCTTGGGCGCAGGACCAAGGCGGAGGCGGTCAAATTGGGGGCGGTCAATTCCCTGACCCGGGTCAGCAGCC
>CALJOA010000148.1 GCA_937981585.1 uncultured Pirellulaceae bacterium
CTCAACGCGCAAACCCCGGCTCAATCCATAACGTTGGGTACGTTTTTCGCTTTTTATGCTGCTCATCAAGCGCTCGTTGGAGGGGCGACGCAATTGTCGACCAACGTCGCCGATCTGGCGCAAGTCTGGTTCAAGCGGCGATTGGTGCGACCGATTCTTGATGAAGACGTCGAATCCAGTGACTCGCGGGCTCCTGCCGGGAGCTTGACCGGTGCTGTAGAAGTCGACCGGGTTTCGTTTCGCTACGGTGAAGGGCCTGTGATTCTGGACAACGTGAGCCTGTCGATCGACCCCGGCAAGTTCATCGCCATCGTCGGACCATCGGGGGCCGGCAAGTCGACTCTGTTGCGGATGTTGCTCGGTTTCGAAAATCCATCCGAAGGTGCGGTTCGCTATGACGGTCGCGATTTGACAAGCATCGACTTGCATTCGCTGCGTTCACAGTTGGGGGTGGTGTTGCAGAACAGCCAGTTGCCCGCCGGTACGCTGAAGGATTGTATCGCGGGGCATTTGCGACTTTCGACGGAAGAAATCTGGGAGGCCGCAGCCGCCGCAGGGATCGCGGACGAAATCTACGCGATGCCGATGCAATTGCATACGCTGGTCCAGCATGGAGCGCCGACGCTTTCAGGCGGGCAGCGACAGCGTTTGATGATCGCCCGGGCGATGGCGGCTTCTCCAAAGATCATTTACTTCGACGAATCGACCAGTGCTTTGGACAATCGGTCTCAGCAGATCGTGGTCGAGAATCTTGCCAGCCGCCGGATCACTCGCGTAGTGATTGCCCATCGTTTAAGCACGGTCCGGCAAGCCGATTGCATTTTCGTGATGGAGCAGGGAAAGGTCGTGCAGCAAGGCACGTTTGACGAACTGTTCGCTGTCGAAGGCCTGTTCAGAAATTTGGCGATCAGGCAGATGCCTCAAGGGTAGTCTCGAACCGGAAGCGGTTTGTTCTTTTAAGGAACCGCGAATAAACGCCAATGAACGCTAATCAAAAACTCGATTTCATATTCGCGTCCATTAGCGTCCATTCGCAGTTAAAAAAGCAACTGCAATGGAAGCAGGTTGTTCTTGTAAGGAACCGCGAATGAACGCAGATGAACGCTAATCAAAACTCGATTTCACATTCGCGTTCATTGGCGTCCATTCGCGGTTAAAAAAGCAACGGCAATGGAAGCGCGAAATTGCGTTGCGAGACGTTGGCAATGTTGCTCATCCCGTTCAAATTAAAAACGTGAAACTTGATTCAGTTGGCTTTGAACGTTTTGAGACGTTGCTACCGATACGTTGGGCTTATCGGTTGAAGAAACCTGGCAATCTGGCGAACAATGCCGAACGCTCAAGTCGCTACCATTAATCGAGTTGCGCAAGGCTAAACCGAATAAACGACGAGCAAAATGCAAAATACGGGGGTGCAGGAAATTTCTGCGCGAATTCGAGATTATGCTTTTCACGATACCCAAATATATTTACGATAACGATGCTGTGTTAGGACTGCGGACCATCTGAACTGACTAAAGTCATTTCAAAGTGCTGCCGGTACTGCTTACTCACTTCGATTCCTGCGTTATTCATAACGTTGAACCGTCGTTTGTTGTTTGCCGTACCTACCTATAATCGGAAATGCTTAAAAAATTTTAAGCTTGGTAATCACTTTTTTAGGACAACAGACATGTCTAAAGTTAATTTTTCTGAACTATCTGATGCTACTCTTGAAACTGTTACTGGTGGTGTGCGAATCCCAGTTCCACTTCCAGCCGATGCCACGCGTAGAGAGCGACGAGCTGAAATTCGTCGTCTGCGAAGTATCAACAGACGAAGCCGCGAAGACCTCCGAGCGGGCCGTCCGACTTTGCTTCAAGCAGAGCGTGACGCCAATCGTGCGGCGATCGCCGATCTTCGTGCGAGCCTAGTAAGAGGTACAACCGGACGTCCGGCAGTAGACTTGGGCGGCGTTATCAACGTCTAAGGCTTGAGATTGCATTGCATAAATTGCCCGTGCTCTTCAGAGTGCGGGTTTTTTTGTGCCGATGCGACAAATGCCTCAAGGGTGATCTTGAAGCAGCAAGCGGTTTGTTCTTCTTAAGGAACCGCGAATGAACGCAGATGAACGCTAATCAAAAACTCGATTTCTTATTGGCGTCCATTCGCGGTTAAAAAAGTAACGACTTTAACCAAGCAGTACGCGACTCCTTTGTCTGAAATTAACTGCATTGCTCGTCATGCAGTTGCTGAACGTTCTCAGCACGCTTCATCGCAATCGACAAGCTGCCATGGTTGCCATTGGCTACCATGGGCCGGGGCAAGTTGCACAAACTGCGCATGTCCAGCCCTTTGTCATTCTCGATTTAGCCACGCTGACGCTGGAAATACATCACAACCGGCCTCAGCCGGGGACGTAATCCGAGTCAGGTCAGCCTGCTAGCGGCCTGGTTTGCTGGAGATAAGAAAGCCACTTTATTTAAGCTAGGGAGAAAGTATCGACTATTTCGGTCACGTAGAGTTTTCGGCTTGCCGATAATCGGAGTATGTTTTGGTCAAGCAAAAACCGAGGAGCAGCTAGTCTTGTGGCATTTACATGCCTCTTGGTGGCAGTTTCCGTCATTGTTTCAAGATCTGAATCATCGAATTTTGCTTCCTCAAAAAAGACAATCGGGTATTGGCAAAAAGTTTCAGTCAACCCGAGGCCACTGGCAATCCCAACGAAAGCCAACGGCCAGGAACCAACTTCGGACGTTGATCGCCATCGAAATTCAACCCGGGCATCGCCAAAAAATCGAATTGCGAGCCCTCCTCGTTCTTCAGCGAGCGGCGATTCTGCAGAGGCAATCAACGCTGGGCAAGTCGCCCAAGCAAGCTGGTCAGTGCCGGAGTTTCGCCAACTGCCTCAACTTCAAGACAGAGCCAACTACCAAAGGAATGTACATTATCCCGCTGCAACCGAAACCATTTCCCAGCAGATTGGTATAGCGGGCGATTCAGATGCAACGCAGCAGTTCACGGCTTTGGAAGGTGCTCTATCCGAAAATCACACAGACTTCAACGCCGGTCAATTCTACCAGTTAAATCCGCCAGCCCCCCCAGCGCCGGAAGTTCACCAGTCACCTCAGCTTCAGCACAATGGATACCACCAGGGAGTTAATCATCAGGGAATTGAACATCATTCTGCTTCAACTGAAACAGTCCCTCCTCCCGATCCGCACATGGTAGCGGCAGACGCTTCTGAGCAGTTTACGGATCAGAGCAACTCCTTTTTTCTAAACATGCTCGAGGATTCTCCATCGAGTAATATCACAGCCAATGCCGTCACCCCGAGCGATTCGCAACAGGTAGTGGAAGAGGATCCATCTCAGTTCACGACGCTCGAAGAGATCTTGCAGAGGCTGGACAAACAGGCACTTTCCGGCGAATCAGTTTCGTTGTTAAAGCAATTAAGGCAGTTTCGAATTCGAGATTTGAGTCAAATCTGGTCAGAATTGAATTTGCATTTTTCAAATTCATATCATTTGCCATTGATGACGGCGGTCCAATCGGGAATCGACCGGAATTTGACGGCTTTGAATCAGAGAGCAAATGTCGATCTTGTGCAGAGTACGATCCTTCAAGCCGAATCGCAATTCGAACCGCAACTTAATCTAAACGTAAACAACAACAATGGCAGCAGCGCCCTTTCTCCTGTCGGCGGCGCGCCAGCTGCAATCCCAGGAACTGACAACGACCTCAACGGCCTTTCCTTTACATCACAACTGGCTGTTCCAAACAAATTAGGCGGGACGTTGCAACTTGCCAATTCTCTGGCCAGCATCAACGACAGCCTGGACAGCGTGACCGTTGCGCCAACGGCGAGCTTCGTTCAACCGTTGCTGCGCGGGGCAGGCAGGGACGTTAACCTATCCGGGATTCGCGCAGCCGAACTTAACACGCTGGCGGCAGGAAAACAGGCGGAAGAGACTACCTTCCTGGTAGCAGCACAAATCAAAGTTGCTTACCTCGATCTTTTTTTGGCTCAGGAAAATTTGCGCATATTTGACTGGATCGTCCAAGTGGCTGAATTTCAGGACCGCTGGATCACCGCCAGAAAAGAAGCGGGGGCAGAATCAAGCCTCAATGTTCGGCGTGGCCGAACGGGCCTTGGCAACCTGAAGCTACAATTGGAACAGGCAACCCAACAGGCTTTATTGGCCGAACGCGTTCTCAAAGAGTTGATGTTGCTGCCCGAATTGAATGTCGGTTCGCCGATCAAGTTGGAACTGGAAGACATTCGGATATCCAAAGATGCCATTTTACCGTCGCTCAATTCTGAGCAATTCACAGCGATGGCCAGGCAGTTTCGCCCAGAGCTGCAAAGGCTAAATCTTCAAATCCAGGCTTTCGACCAGAACTTGCTTGCCGCAGAAAACCAAATTCGGCCTCAGGTGAACCTCGTTGGCAGCTTGTCCGGCCAACTGAGCTCAGCAGAATCGGGAGCTGGCGTGGTTGAAGATGAATTCCATCAGGTCACCTTAGGAATCAACACTAACTTTCCACTACGAGGCAATCAGGCGGCTAAAGCGGCGATCCGACAAATCATGGCGCAACGACACCAAGCGGTTATCGTCCGGGAGCAACAAGACGTTGCGATCGTTCGCGAAGTCAATGACGCGTTAGACCAACTGGTGTTTTCATGGCGCCGGATTCAAGTCGCAAGAGAGATTATTGAAAACGCCAACCTCGCTTATATCGGTGAAATCCTGACAGTGCAGCGGGCCGATTTGCTGCTCCAGGCAACACAGACGCTGGCCGATGCTTTCACCAACTTTAACCAGGCAGTACGTGACTACTATGTCGCTGAAATCAACCTGCAGCTTGCAACCGGTTCGGTGCTCAATCACAAGTTGCAATTGTTCAGATAGCTCCCCCACAAGTTTTTGACCTGAAGAGGCTGTGATTTTTTTAATACACGCCCTAACAACATCAGCCGTTTTGTCGCTAGCCACAGTTAATGGCTGTTCGTCCGTGGCTAGCGCTAAAACGCCTCATCCAAAAAATTAAGCTGTAGCAAAGCACCAGTCGGGTTGCCAATTACTCCGGATACGCATTTATCCCCAGAGGATTGTCAATGCAAATTAACGATCAACCCGAAAGTTAACTACCGAAACAACAACCAATTGGAAAATCGCTTTAGGAAGCCAGGTTCTCGGACGCAGTCGTCTCCAATCGGTTCGCAGCATTGATCGACCGGAATCGGTTCGCAACATTCCTGTTGGTCCATGATTACGGATTCTTCTTCGAGCAAGGCAGGAGCCACGACCATTTCATCAGTTGGCATTTCTACTGCTTGTTGAACCAAGTTCTCTTGATAGGGCATTGCTTCGCCACATGGATCGACGGGTTCGCAGCATGGCTCGACCGGTTCGCAGCAGGGCTCTACAACCGGCTCTGCGGCACAGCAATCGCCTTCAGGAATAGCTGCGTAACCGCCTGTTACCGCTCGTCCGCTGTCAAGCGATAGTGGGTTCGCATTTCCATTGATTGGCACGCCCGAATAAATTGGGCCCGGCGATCCCGCAAATCCATTAAGCAAGTTGGCAAGCGGCGAGATGCTGATCGGTGGAAGTCCTTGTATTCTTGGTGGATTGCCAGATGCTCCCTGCAATCGTTCGGCAAACGTGTTGGATGCAAACGACTGCCCAAAACCAAGTTGAATGTTCGAGAACGCATCGTTGTCGGCCGTGAACGAGGGATCTCCGATGTCGATACCATCGTCGAAGCCATCGGGTTGCGTTTGAGTGACCGAATAGTTACCTGCGTTCAAGCCGTCAAAGGTGTAATCTCCGTTGGCGTCGGTCAACACGGTCATCTCAACAGGATTTCCAAAGATGTCTGTTCCGGTAAGCGTGATCTCAACCCCTGCGATTCCGCCCTCGCCAGCTTGCTGAACTCCATCATCGTTGTCGTCCTGAAATACCGTTCCTGTAATTTCACCAGTTGGGACCGGCGGCGGATCAAACGGAGTTGGATCGTCGGATGTTCCTTGATCAGCTGGGTCGCCTGGATTACTGCTTCCCGGGTCTGTGCCGCTATCGCTAACATCATCGGCAGTGACCGGGTTGCCTGTCGAGTCCAGAATTGGATTTCCATTGCTATCAACCCCGCTGCCTGAACCGGCGACTTGATTCTCCAGTGGATCGGTTACAGCTCTCGGATCAATCTCGACAGCGAATTGAGCGACAAACGAGTCTCCCGTCGTGAGCAATCGCCCACCAGTGGTGTCGATAATCTCAATGGAAGTGCTTCCATTCCAAGTCGCTGAATTAAGATCAATACTACTTCCAGCATCGCTTGGCGGCGTCACCAGAACGAGATTTCCAGCGTCGACAAACGCTGAACCAAACTGAGTCGAGAGGTCTTCAAGCAAACTCAAATCGTCCAGGTCAACCGTACCGGTGTTCTCAACCACCAACTGATAGGTCACAACGTAGTTGCCAAGCTCGGTCAGTACAGGCTCGCCAACAATTGACTTCGCAATCGCCAGATCGGCAATAATGACCGGCGTCGGATTGACAGCAACCGATTCGTCCAGGTCATCGCCAGCAGTTGTCGGATCAGGTTGATCGCCAGTGGCCGCCGTAGTGATGTTGGTAATGGCGTTTCCACCTTCGCCCACATCGACGGTACCTTCGATTGTCAACGTGGCGGTTTCCCCAACGTTAAGTGTACCGATGTCGAACAGACCAGTGGCCGCATCGTAAGTTCCTTGAGTCACTGCTCCGTTTCCAGCAGTTGCTGTTAGACCTGCAGGTAGCAAGTCAGTTAGTGAGACGTTGGTTGCCTGTGCAGTACCGTTGTTGGTGACTTCGATTTCGAACGTGACCACGTCGCCTTCGACTGGTGTTGGATTTCCACTGACTAGCCTTTTGACCGTAACCAGATCAGCGTTGGCATCGACAACGACGGATTCATCAAGATCATCACCATCCGTTGTTGGATCCGGTTGATCGCCGCTTGCCGCCGTAGTGATGTTGGTAATGGCGTTTCCACCTTCGCCCACATCGACGGTACCTTCGATTGTCAACGTAGCCGTTTCGCCAATGTTCAGCGTTCCGATGTCGAACAAACCGGTTGTCGCATCGTATGTGCCTTGGGTGATGGCTCCATTTCCAGCGGTTGCCGTCAGACCTGCTGGT
>CALJOA010000149.1 GCA_937981585.1 uncultured Pirellulaceae bacterium
CCTGGGGGCTCGCTACGCTCGACCCCAGCCACCCATGCCACCCCAGCCACCCATATATGGATACGCAACTACTGCCCACCAGTAAGATATCCAACAGCTTGGGTTGGACGTCCGCCCTCTTCAATCTGATCGGCCACGATCAAAGCACGTTCTCGATCAAAGCACTTTCTCGATCAAACAGCAATTCGACCATTCCACGTAAGACGAAATTTAATTGGTCTGGCGCAGCTGAGCCATGTCCAACTGCCGAGTCGGTTCAGAACGCGAACGCTGCATCGTCCTCAAGTATTCCAGCAATCGCGGACCAGGATCGCTGACTGTAATTGCGTCGGCCTGTGCCGGATCGCTTTTGGATCGGACGATGATAATCACTTCCTGATCGGAACCTCGAACATTTCGCTCCTCCCCACCACGAGAGCGCCGATCCCATCCAACGAGGGTTCGCCCTTGGCCATTCAAAGCCGCGAGCTCAGATTTTGGCCGGATCACCGCCGGCATCGTTTTCCGTGGGCTTGTCGAACTTGCCAAATCTTGTTGGCTGACGCGATCTTCCTGCTTGAACAAATGTTCCAGGTTGACTTTCGCAATCTGCCAGTGCAGAGTTTCCAGCGCCGTGTAAATTCCTTCATCGACTTCAACTGCGGCCGCATTGCAGACGCCGATCAACTCGCCGTCTTCGTTGAACAAGCCGCCGCCACTTCGGCCGTCGACTGGTCGACCGAAAATGTCGTACTTGATCGCACCATCATAAGCGGCGCGATTCTTGATTTCCGAATGCCGGATCGTCGGATCATCACCATGATCGCAGCCGATACTAAAGACATTTCGGCCTGCCTTTACTTTCGATTGCAGCGGTGCAATTGGAACAGGTTTAATCTCTTCGTCGGTTCGAATCGCAACCAAACCGATATCCCTTGCGTCAGCATCGTAAAAGATCAGCTGGCCAGTTGCGGTTTTTGTTTTGATTTTGTCGAAGCCGTACTGGGCGGTGATGACGCCATCTTCACCGGCTTCGCGAAACACATGGCCGCAAGTCATCACCAAACATTCGCCTTGATGGTTGTGGATAACGGTTCCCGTTGCATAAGAAATTCCTTTCGGATCTTCGACTTTGAGCTTTACGGTGGCCTGTAGAGCAAGCCGCTCGATTTCGTTGCCCGGTCGCGGCGTTCCTTCAAGCATCGTTGGCGTAGAAAATCCCGAAATTGCCGATGCATTGGACCTGCTGAAGCCACTTGCAGATTTTCCTTGATCCGCCATCACAATCTTGGTTCCACCGACCAGCTTATCGGATGCCTGGGCGAACATGGTTCCTGATGTAACACCTACCGCCGCAAACCATTTCTTAAGCGTCACCGCATCGATCAACCCAGCATGGCGCCCGGCCATTTGATTCCCGGTCAGCAACACAACAGTCGGAGTGCGATCAACTCCCAGCCTGCGGCCCAGCTCACGATGCTCACTCAAGAAAACGGTTTTGACCGGATAGCCTTCCAGCTTCAACGCTTCGATCCCTGGCTCGACTTGCCGGCACGGCGCGCAACCGTGGTCAGTGAAAAAATAGAGTTGAGCTTGTGACTGGACCCCAGATTGAGCCATGCACTGACTCGAAACGATGTGCCCAAACAGAATCAGGCTCAGCCCTAAAATCGCAACAAAACACTTGCTCTTGAATTTGCCGCGACGCCAGCGAGGACCAAGTCGACTCGTTTGACGTTGAGAATCAACAATGGCCGACGGCGGAAAAATACTCTGACGCATCCCATCCCTCCCTGGACTGGACGAAAATTCATGATGTAACTTTTTCAATCAGCTCGATGTGATTGAAGTGCGTTCACGCTGAGTTCAATCCTTGAACTCAAAAACTCAAGCCATTTGTCACATTCGCAAGCCCGTTAGACTCCTGAAAAGACATAGCCCAAGAACTTTGCACCTTTTGTGCACCCTCTTTGCACCTTCTTTGCACCTTTTGTGCCAATTCGTTAAAGGATTAGAATGAAAACTCCGACACGATCAAAGCTCGATTTCTAAGTTTGGAACGACAGACCATGACGCTAGCAAGACTTTTCAACCTAAAAGCGCTTTTGTGCTTGCTCGTCGCTTGCTCGCCAGCGTCGATCTCCGCTTTGGCTCTGGTTCCCCCGACTTTAGCGCAAGAGGCTGACTCCGAGGAACCAGCAGCCGCCCCCAACGTTCCCGACGCCACCCAACCCCGACCTGAAAAGGTCACCAAGCCTGCGGTGATCGAGTTCAAAGGCGAAATCAATCAAAAGCTCACCGTGTATTTCAAGAACCGTTTTGCCCAAGCCAAAAAATCGGGCGTCGATTTGCTGATCATCGAGATCGACAGCCCCGGTGGTTTGAAGATCGAAAGCCTAGAGATGGCGAGGATGCTGCGCGATTGCAAGTGGGCCTACACCGTGGCGATTATCAACAATGAAGCCATCTCGGGCGGAGCTTTGGTTTCGCTCGGCTGCGACGAAATTCAAATCGACCCCAACGCGAAATTCGGTGACTCAGGAGAGATTGGATTTGATACTGAAGAATGGGCTTGGAGATTGATCGAGCCCAAAATTGAATCTTACCTTTCTCGCGATGCCCGCGATCTGGCGGAATCCAAAGGTCGGCCAGCCGATCTTGCCGAAGCGATGATCGACAAGGACTTGCTGGTCTACTGGCAGCCGCCGAGCGAAGAGAATGAAGTCGCCAAGTTCAAGTCGGTAAGAGTCGACGACAATGACAAGCCAGATCCTCCATGGCAACTGATCGAGGAAAGCAAAGCCGAACGGTTTTTGACGCTTAGTGGGCAGCGAACCGTCACACTCGGGCTCGGGCAGGGGAGTTCAAGCACCCGGGCCGCACTTGCCAACGAATTCGACTTTGATCTCAAAGAGATGAAAGTTTACCGGCTCACCACAACTGACTCCATCGTTTATGGACTTAACTTGCCTTTGGTGACAGGCCTCTTGGTGCTGGTCGGCCTGATCGCTTTCTACTTCGAGATGAGCGCGCCGGGCCTTGGTGTTGGTGGCTTGATTGCGGGATTGTGCGCACTATTGTTTTTCTGGAGCAAGTTCCTAGGTGGAACTTCTGGCTGGTTGGAAGTCATCCTGTTCATTGCGGGGTTAGTTTTTCTGTTCACAGAAGTTTTTATCATTCCCGGTTTCGGTGTGCCAGGAATCACCGGTTTGGCGCTTCTTTTTGCGAGTGTGATTCTGGCAAGCCAAGATTTCGTTGTTCCTCAGAACGCCGATGAGTGGAACCAGACGCTGACGACGTCGCTGGTGATGATAGGAACGGGGGTCGGTTTCGTCGCTGCGGCTACTTTAATCTCGAGGCGGATGGGATCGCTTCCCATTTTCAACAAGATGGTTTTGGCCCCTCCATCAACTCAGAGCGATTCCCAAAGCGGCAAAGTCGAAGTCGGCAAAGATGGCCAACCGTTGAACCAAGAGCATCCCGCTGTCTCAGTTGGGGACTGGGGACACGCCGAGTCGCTGCTTCGTCCGGCTGGACGAGCCAAATTCGCGGGCCGATCGTTCGACGTCATTAGTGACGGAACCTATGTCGAGTCTGGAGCTCAGGTTCGAATTGTCAAAATTCAAGGTCGGGTCATCACAGTGGCGGAAATCGACGAACCTAACGCTGGTTAACGGCAGCGCATTTCAACGGAACCTGAAACCGCCAACGGTAAGGGTAACGGTGGTTCCACCAACAATGCCGGGATTTGTCATACCGTTTGAAATCCAATCGAAGCGGACAGCAAGTTTTCGATAAGCCCGAAATTGTAGGCAAAAGCGAAAATTGCCCTTTCCCGTCTTGCCATATAAACTAACATTTCCTTTGGTAGAAATCTCGCCATTAGATTTGGAACCAATTATTCAACCCACTTTGGTTCTCTTCTACGAGAAAACACCGGTCCTGCACGGAAGCGTGAACCTTTTTGGTTGTTTTTCAACACTGATATTATCTGTGTGGACGTCTATACCGATGGAATTGCTGTATAGACGCAAACACATAGAATTTTGTATAGCTGACTCCGTTTGATTGGGTCAACGACTCGATCTGGTAAAGCAAAGAGGTGTGTTACCTCGGCTCAGTCGCGATTGCTTCGAAGCATGGCTTCAGCGATTTGATTGGGCAAACTTCGTTACTATCTTTTTAATTGTATTGTTGACGGTGCATTGATGAACCTCACGAAATATCGGAACATCGGAATTTCAGCCCACATCGACTCGGGTAAGACGACTCTTAGCGAGCGAATTCTTTATTACTGCGGTCGTATCCACAAAATCGAAGACGTTCGTGGTGGCGGTGATGGTGCGACGATGGACCACATGGAGCTCGAAAAAGAGCGTGGTATCACAATCACCAGTGCGGCGACTCAGGTGTCGTGGAATGATCACACGATCAACTTGATCGATACACCCGGGCACGTTGACTTTACTGTTGAGGTCGAGCGTTCGCTTCGCGTACTTGATGGTGCCGTCCTGGTTCTTTGTGCCGTTGGTGGCGTTCAAGCCCAATCGCTGACCGTTGACCGTCAAATGAAACGTTACGGCATTCCGCGACTTGCGTTTGTCAACAAAATGGACCGCACCGGAGCCGATCCATTCAGTGTCGCCGATCAGATGCGTGAGAAGCTTGGCGTCGAAGTCATCCTGTTCCAGCTACCGATCGGAATGGGCGAAGACTTCGATGGCGTTGTCGATTTGATCGAGATGAAAGCCTATCGCAACGACGGCGAAAAAGGCGAAACCGTTCTTACTGAAGAAGTCCCGGCAGACATGATGGACGATGCGAATAAGTATCGCCAGGAGTTGCTTGAAGGGCTTTCGATGTACAGCGACGAAATGATGGAATTGCTTCTCTCGGAAGAAGAAGTTCCACTCGAACTGATCTACAAAACAGCAGCCGCGGCGATCAAAGCCCAGAGCTTCACTCCATTGTTCATGGGAACAGCTTTCAAGAACAAAGCCGTTCAGCCTCTTATTGACGCGATCGTTCGCTACCTGCCAAATCCGCTTGAGCGAAAGATCTCGGCCAAGGTCTGGGACAATCCGGAAGAGGACTTTCCACTTGAGCCCAGCAAAGACAAACCGCTCGTGGGCATGGCATTCAAGATCGTCGAAGATCCATTCGGCCAGCTAACCTTCATGCGTATCTACCAAGGTACGGCAAAGAAGGGTGGAACGTACTTCAACCAACGAACTAGTCGTAAAGAGCGATTCAGCCGAATTGTTCGTATGCACTCTGACAAACGTGAAGAAATCGACGAAGCCTATGCCGGTGACATCGTTGCCGTGATGGGAATCGATTGTGCTTCGGGTGAAACGTATTCCGATTCAACGAAGTACTGTTCGCTTGAAAACATGTTTGTTCCCGATCCGGTTATCTCAGTTGCCGTGGCTCCTGCAGACCGAGGCAGCGGCGAGAAACTTGGTAAGGCGCTTCAGCGTTTCCGCAAAGAAGACCCAACATTCCGCGTCGCAACCGACGAGGAAACTGGCGAAGTCATTATCTCGGGAATGGGTGAGCTTCACCTCGACGTTTATGTCGAGCGTATCCGCCGTGAGTACGGAATCGAGTGCGAGGTCGGTGCTCCGAAGGTTAGCTACCGTGAACAGCCGACGCTCAAGACTGAATTCGACTACAAGCACAAGAAACAGTCTGGTGGTTCTGGTCAGTTCGCGCATATTAAAGGTTGGATTGAACCATTCGACGAAGAAGCGTTCGCCGCTGACGAAGACAATCCGGAAATCGTTGATAACTTCCTGTTCGAGGAAAAAATCGTCAGTGGTCGTATTCCCAAGCAGTTCATCCCTGCGGTTGAAAAGGGAATGCGTCAGTCGATCCTCAAAGGCGTTCTTGCCGAGTATCCAGTCGTTGGAATGCGAATGATGCTTGCCGATGGCTCGTACCACGACGTCGATAGTTCCGAGATGGCGTTTCAGGCTGCCGCTCGCGGAATGTTCCGTGAGTATATGCCCAAAACGAAACCCCAGATCCTTGAGCCAGTTATGTATTGCGAAATCGAATGCCCTGAGCCTGCACAAGGCTCGATCGTTGGTGACTTGACGTCACGGCGTGGAATCATGGAATCGACCGACATCAACCCCGATGGCTCTGTGCTGATTCAGTGCGAGATTCCGCTAAGCGAAACGTTCGGCTACGCGACTGACCTTCGTTCGATGTCACAGGGACAGGCTACATTCACGATGGAGCTTCGTGGATACCGACCTGCCCCTCGAAACGTTCAGGAAGACATCATCGAAGAACGCCGAAAAAACAAAGAAGCTTTGGCCGCTTCAAAGTAGTTTGCGAATTGGCGATCGTTTTGGTCGCTTGAAACAGCAAATCTAAAACGCCTCAAACGACAGTCTGTCACCATACAGGCTGTCGTTTTTTCGTGGCCACGTGGGTTTCTAGGGCAAAAGAAAAACTGGACTTCTTCAATGGTGAAGAATTCAAGTTTAAATAACAACCTCGGGACTTCGGAGATGGCGAGGTTCGATACTCCAATACCAATAGCTTCAAAGCGAACCGTCATCGAGAATTGGCCAGAAAATAGCCGCCAGCCAGATCACCGTTGTGGTCCCTGGAACGTAGTCGAAGATCGCGACTTCGGTTAGGGAATTGAGGATGATTACGAACGAAACCAGCGCCGCTAGGCGATACTTACCACCGAGCGAAACGAAAAGCTGTTGAAGAAACATCATCAGCCCGCAGAAGCCTGCAAAAACTCCGCCTGAAAACGCCAGACTAAGAACAACATTGTGCGGATGAAGCAAGTACTGTTTCTTGGCTAGATAAATCTTCGATACGCCGGGGCCGTATCCAATCAACGGTCGCTCAGCAACCAATCTTGCGCAATACTCCCAAATAGCCGCACGACCGGTGACCGATGTAATCTCTTCTACGTCTCCCGATCTAGTCGCCGAACCAATCAATGATGATGACACCGGGCTGATCTTTTCTGACGAAAACAGGACCAACGCGCCCAGCAAAATAGCCACCCCCAACGCCGCAGTGATCGGCAAGATGTCAACTCGCAACCAAAACCTTCGGTAGACCACAAGAATCGAAACAACGGCAGCTACGAGTGCTACGCGAGTTCCTGTAAAGACCATCGTCGTGAAACAGAGCAAAAGTAGCGGTAGGCAAATCTTCCAGCTCTTCTTTCCCTCAAACCAAAGGTAGGACAAAAGCACAATCATCAGAACGACCACACCCGAAAGCACATTAGGGTGCGACATTCCTCCCATCCGTTCAACCGTTTCGGTCTTGCTGGTATGCTCGATCATTACGCCATACTCGGGCATAAACAAATAGAGAAACCAGCTTCCCAGCAATGTCAGCATCATTGTTGACAGGACTGTTTTGAAGAATCGTTTGGTTCCCAAAGTGTAAAAAGCAAAGGGCGAAAAAAGCACGACCGCAGTCATAGTGACAAGGTATGGAAACGAGTAAGTCTTGTAAGGCGAGAGGACCGTTCCCCCAAAAACGAACAACACGACGCCCAAAACCCAAACGCCGGGAAAGCTCAGAAACGCCAACCGAACTTTCGGCACAAACAGAAATCCGTAAATCCCGAGCAAACCAGCAGCGCCCGTTGCGGCCAGTCTCAACAAAAGCTCCAATCCTCCGGCCAGCTTAACCTTTTCGTTCGTTTCGATGTGCGTCTGATTGAGAAACAGAACACCGAACAGAACCATCGCAGTAATCGGAACGATCGCACTCTCGATAAACTCATTAAGCGAAAACACCGACCCACCATCGTCGCCGTGGTCAAATCCTCGATTTGCTCCGAGTGTTGGGTTGGACATTTAAACCTGAATCTAGTGCAAGATAGTCGTGAATGAAGCAGTTTGCTGGAGTGAACATCACGTCAGACACGGCTTGCCGATGCCAATTCAATCACTGGCGAAGCTGTTTGCTGACAGAGCTGCAACGCCAGCCAAAACTGGCGACCAAATGATTAAAAGACAAACAGGAACAAATACGCTGCGATCAAAATTGAGAAAACTCCTACCAGAGAGAAGATGCTGACCTGACTCTCGGCCCGACGGCGCCATGTTTCAATTCTGGACCGAGCCGCACTGGATACCTGCGAGTGGTTGGGCTGGTAAGCCTCCTCTCGCTGGAGCTCCTGATGCAGCGGGGGTTGGGCACGGTATTCGCCTTGAGCATATTCTTCGTCCTCGGCGTATCGCCCCTCATTACTGAAACCTGCTGGTGAATCTGCTGGTTGAAAATCTTCTCGAACAGCCCCCGTTCGCGCCAAAGCAGGTTCCCGGACCAATCGACGAGGACGAGTCTGCGTCTGCCCGACCGACTCAGGAGGATAGTATCCCTGATCGAGTCGTCGCTGCCGATTCTGTCGATCCATTTCATAGCCGATCTTGAAATCTTTCAAGAACGTCATCACAGTCGCCATCAATGCAGAGACAGCGGCACCGAGAACACCAAACATCGTTCCACTTGGGAATACTTTCTTGGGAACAAGACAAGCCGACTGAGCGACCTTCACGTTTGAGATTCGCTCACTATCGAGGGCGTCATTGGTTACACTTTCAGCCGTCTTCTCCGCGATTCCCATCATCGTCTTTTGCATGATTTCGACATTTCGAACCATCGCATTCTCTTGTACGACAAGCTTGTTGAGTCGATCGACTTCTGCAACCTTCATTGCGATCAATGCTTCGGTCGCTTGCAAACGTTTCTGAAAACCTTCTGCGTCCGCAGAGGCCTTTGTCAACATGACAAGAATCTCTTTGTGAGCCGGATTAGGACTTTTCTGTGCTTCCTTGAATGTTTGCGGAATCCTGTTGTACTGGCTCTTCGCTTTCTTGATTGAATTGCGAATCGCGGTCAGTTTCGGATTACTGCTGTTGTACTTGGATGCCAAATCCGACTCTTGAATTTGCAAATTGTAGAGAGCTTCACGAGCCCTATCACGCGCCAATGATGAAGTCGTTGTGTTACCGCCGACGATAAACTCTGGAATCTTAGAAAACGACTTTTTCATTTTGAGAGATTTCTCTTGTGACTCGCTCAGCTTTACCGCTGTCGTCAAGGCGTCGAGTCTTAACTGATTAATCTCCCTCTGCAGGAGGTTACGAGCGCTGCCCACATCCAGCACATTGAGGCTGGAACGAAACACCTCAAGTTTTTGTTCAGCCTCCAGCAACTCTTTCTTGCGGAGCTTTAATTGCGAGTCAAAAAAGCCCCCCGACTGCGGCGTATTAACTTTGACGTGAGTTTTTTGGTATTCGTCAAGATAATTCTGGACTACATCCTGAGCTAAAAACGGAGACTGTGCCTTAATGCCGACCGAAACTACCGTCGTGTTCTTTTCGTGTTGAACGTCGATTCCTTTCATCAGCCGTGTAATTGCCTTGTTGCGTCGATTGAGGCCTTTGATTTCGTCGCTGGTCAAATCCGTTTCGCTTTGATCGACCGTCGCTCCGCCAAGTTGGATTGACGGAAGCCCATTGATAAAGCGACCGATTGCGGAATTCGGTTTCAGAATTCGCTCCACACCCACGTTATCAACGACTTTTCCTGCCAGTTCGCGACTGCCAAGCAAATCAACAACCGATTTGACCTCAGTCTCCCGAGAGTCTTGAAGCGAGACTTTTCCTGCCGATGTTGTTGGACCAGCACCAACACTGCTGCGACCAACCTGAACAAACAGCTTTCCGTCCGACGCGTACTCTCGCGGAACTACCAAGTAGGCCAACACGAAAAGCGAAAAGAAAACGAGGAACCAAAGAATGAACTTAATCGGCGATTTGAAGATCGCCATAACTACGTCGATGATGGTGAAGGACTGGGTGGAGTTCATGCTGCTACTCGGAAAAAGGCGACGCGAAAAAAATTCTTGGGTGTTTAAATCAATGAGAGAAAACTGGCTTAACGTTGATGAGCGATTTCAATCGCAGACCTCGTTCTATTGTGATTTGGGGGGGCCAGTTTTAGTAGATGATAAATCCCCAATTGAAAATATGGCTTAACACGTTTATCCCCACGATCGCCCCAATCCAGATAAGCCATCCCATCCCACCTTCGCCACCGCCTCCATGCGCCGTGCCGGCATCCACTTGATACAGCTGATACTCGATCAAGCTTACGAATTCCTCGGCGTCACTCTCAGATAACCCGTTCTTGGCCAAGTCTTCAATCACCGATTCACGGCTGTCTCCACGTGCAAGTGCTTCAGCCACCAATTGGGCCAGCTCTTGCATTTCGTCATCTTCGAGGGAGATTTTTTCATCAGCCATTGGACTATACAGCTCTTTGTTAGGGACGACATCGAAACCACAAGTCCCCAAGCCTCAGGGGTGCGTTTCGACACTCTCGTAAACCATTCAATCTTAACCCAAAGGCCACCACGTAGTCCAATGGCTGGCGATGGAATCGAACACTGGCAGTAACGATTATTGTAGCTGGGCAGAATCCTCAGATGGCTTTCTGCAAAAAGAACACTTTTCCATCCTCGGTTGAAAGCTGATACGCCTCGAATCTGAAATTCAGATAGGCCTTTTTCGCAGCTCTACTCCCCTCCCAAACTTCAAACGTCAAGCCATATTCAGTTTGTTTTCAAGCTCCCTACAGGACATTAAGATGCGTGTATGTCACAATACCGAAAACCGCTTTGAAGTTCACTTTGCTGCTTCGCCAAGACTGAAACTCGCGATCGAGGGCGATTCCAGAATCCGGAGAGATAGACTCACACTTTGAAGAAGAAATGCACGATTGGTACAGAACGCCAGATTGCCTTCGGATGAATTAAACATGAATGACAAATTGCTTTTCTGCCTTTTATTTACATGCTTGACCGCCATACCGGCGACTGGATTGGCACAAAACACAAAGCCACTCACGCCAGCAAAAATCAAGAAGACGATTCGGCAGCTCAAGCCGCTTCACAAGGAGATCGCAGAACCTCAACCAGGGGACTGGCTTGCGTCTCACGAGGAGAAAGGCCAAACGTTTGCCCAGTATGTTCGGATCCGGCCCAACATCCTCACGCGGCAACGAAAGAAACTTTACATCCAGCCGATCGGCGAGTTTTCGGAGAAGCAAACTGAGCTGATCAAGCTCAGCCATGAATTTCTCGGGATCTATTTCAATTGCGAAGTAGAAACGCTTGAGACCAAATCTGAAAAAGATATTCCCGAAAATGCGCAACGCGAACATCCGAGTTGGGGTGATCATCAGCTTCTCACCACTCACGTATTGGACAAAATACTCGGTCCCGAGCTGCCCGATGATGCGTTCGCTACGATCGCGTTTACCTCATCGGATTTGTGGCCGGGTGATGGATGGAATTTTGTGTTCGGTTACGCTTCGTTTCGCCAGAGGGTCGGTGTTTGGTCGTTATATCGGTTCGGTGATCCCGAAAAGAGCGATGAAGAATTCAAGCAATGTCTGCGACGAACGCTCAAAGTCGCCACACACGAAACGGGGCACATGTTTTCGATTCAGCATTGCATTGCCTATCAATGCAACATGCAGGGCAGCAACAGCCTTCCAGAATCGGATCGCCAGCCGACTCATCTTTGTCCCGAATGTCACGCGAAGATTCTCTACGCAACCAAGGCCAACCCGATTCAGCGGTATGAAAAACTAATCGAGTTTTGCAACAAGCATGAGCTGACTGAAGAAATGAAGTTCTTTCGGACGTCGAAGGCCAAACTCGAAGAGTAGCTACCCAGACTGAGCGTTTTTGAATCCTGCAACAGGTAGGCCAGGCCATTGCCTGACGAATTACCAAAGAGGCATGCTCGCCCTACTTCGGACCGAGATTGTAGGTCGCACTCTAGCCCGACTCGAGGTTTAGAGAATGCAATGAAAGTTAAAGACAGGATTTACATGATTGACAAGATGTTTTGCGATCATGTCAATCATGTGATGCTGTCCGAAACCATTGATTTGCTGGACGAATTTCAACATTCCATTCCTAACTCCTATTTAACATTCATGCAGTTTGCCACTGTGCGATTATGAGTTTGTGATTGAAAGTTGCTTTCGAACTTCTTGACTAACAGATTTGCCTGAGATCAACTGTTGGTCAGGGAAAAGATTAGCCACCAGCACTGCAATTTCGAGGCAAAAGACATGTCACAACAACCAAATTTCAATAGCCCAATGGATGAACCTTTCAAGCCAGGACCAGCGGGCAAGGCGACGGGAACCAGTGGCAAAGCGATCGCCAGTTTGGTTCTTGGTTTGCTTAGTTTTGTTGGGATGTGCTTGACCGGCATTCCAGGCCTGATCCTTGGCATCATTGGCCTAAGCGATGTTAACAAAAGCGCCGGACGGCTTGGGGGCAAAGGCTTGGCGATTGCCGGAATCGTGCTCAGCACTATCGGAATTTTTTGGACGATAGGCGCGATATTGGTTGGCATGCTGCTTCCGGCAGTTTCCCAGGTCAGAGAAGCCGCTAGACGGGTAACGTCGGCGAACAACATGCGGCAGCAAGCGCTCTCCATGCACAACTACCATTCGGCCTACGGCGCTCTTCCTACTCAAGAGAAGAACGGGCTAAGCTGGCGCGTTCACATTCTTCCGTTCCTTGAACAACAGGAACTCTATAGTCGTTTCAACCTCGAAGAGCCGTGGGACAGCCCAAACAACATTCAGCTGATTCCCGAGATGCCGGAATTTTTTGCGTGTCCCGGCGTGGAGCTTCCGCCAGGGTTGACCATCTATCAGGTTCCATTTAGCAACACTGATTTTCTCCAAGAAGAAAGTTTATCGGTGTTTGACAATAGCGGTAAGGCAATCTCGTTCGCTCAAATTACCGATGGCACCTCTAACACAATCATGATCCTCGAAGTCGACGCGTCTGCGGCAGTCGAATGGACAAAACCAGACGATTGGGATTTTGACCCAGCCAACCCAATGCTGAACGTTGGAACGGCATTCCCGGGAGGTTTCAACGTTGCAATTGCCGACGGAGCCACAGTTTTTGTGCCGTCCAGCATTCCCCCTGAGGAGTTCAAGGCATTGATCACGCGTGCAGGTGGCGAAGCTGCAAGGATGCCCTATTAGGCAATCAATCGCTACGGCTCGACGGGGCGCACCGTCGGGCTGCAAGCCCCGACTACTCAAACTGAGCACAAGAACGTCCGTCGATTCGATTTTCAATACCAGCCCGAAGCGTTAGCGAGGGAACGTATACGGGAGGAACCCTCGCCCGCGCTTTTTGAAGTTGCACACTTTCAACCGCTAGGCCAATAACCCCATGCTGACGCATGGGGCTACATCCTGTCGCCTCTTCGAGGCTGCAATGTGCAACTTCAAAACTCGCGCTTCGGGCTGGTATTGCTTGCGGCAAAAATGATGGTAGCGATTGCTAAATGGAAGAAGCAATTCTTCTGGGAGGCAAAGCTCTTCAAACCGCTTCTACCGTTCACCCCACTCGCACAGCGAATCAACAAAGCTGGCTGTTCCGTCCCTCAACCAGGAATCCAGTTGAGCCTGCTGCTTCAACTGCTGGCCACGCTGTAGGGGAACGACAAAGAAATTGCAGCTGACTTCAGGCAAGCCCGACATATCGCTCCACAACTTTTCGAATTGAGAAACGGGGAAGACATCTTCCTGGCCGTGGCCCCAGCGCTTCTTCACGTCTTTAATCGTGATATAAGTCGGCATTCGTTGGCTCAGCACGCGAATCGCCTTGTCGACCTTTTCCAAATCGTTTAGCGACTCGCGGTCCAGACCAAACACGCTCAGTAACTGGTCGATGTCAATCCAAGTCGTCATTGAATTGTAAAACGACAACTTAAATTCGTCTTCTTCGCGTGGCATCGAAAGCCCTTCAAGCAACCTCGGGCTACCGTTGACACGAGCCAAACCTCCACCGCGATCCTCCAAACGGCGCGAGATGACTTCGAACGACAAGCACTTCTGACTCGAAATATGCAAACCCAACAATCCCGGATCGACACTCGCACCAAGCGTATCAACGTTGTGAAGCATCAAGTATTTCAGCTCGGGTTGCCGCTGCAACAATCCCGAAAGAACGCCATTGCGAAGCATGTTTGGCACTTCAAACCAGTGCCCCACCGGATGCAAACACTGCATCGGCATGTTGTCGCGATAGTCGCTACCTTCACCGGCTTGGCGAGCCCAACCGATCAGCGCCGTTCGCAAGCTCTCTCGCATTCGCTGCTGTTGTTCGTCTAGCATCTGTTGCGGCATTTCCTCCCATTGGAACTGCAGGTCACGAACCATCGGAACCGTTCGCAGGCCGATGTAACGGCCCCGAGACAACAGGACCTCGCCGGGATAGTCGTAGTTTTTGACATCACTGAGGTGATCTTCAATCGCCTGGTGAGTCATGTACCCGGTTGTGATAATGTGCGGGAACGGCCGGTCAAATTTCTTTCCAACGCGCCTGCTTTTAGCCAAATGGACTTCGATAAAGCTACGATGCTTGCCGTCGAACTGGCTGAACGGATGAAGCCCTTTGACAACGCCGGCGCCTTCGGTCCAACGGCTCCCTACACCAGCCGACAATGTCACGACGGCGACTTTTCCATCACGTATCGCCTGCTCACCAACCGACCGATGCTTTTCGTCAACACCATCGCGCGATTCAATCACGTCTTCGGCTTCAACGTCCGTAATACTGGTAGTGACAGGCAGCCGATTTTGGGCCAGGCCATAGCGGCCAGATTTTAAATCGGAACGAACTTGTTCATGTTGATCTCGATCAAACCCAATTCGCCGAAGCAATTCATTGAGTGTCTCAGTTTTCTCCCGGGTTGATTTTCGCCCGGGCAGAATCCCTTCGACCAGTTGCTGGAACGCTTGTGAGTGCCCTTCGTTGCGATACTCGCTTCCTAACAACTCCATCTCGGTTCGGTAGAGAGCCGAAAGTTCTCGCGGAGGAAGCTTCAACCATCCTGGAATCATCAGCGCGTAGTACTCGTTCGGCATCCGGGCATCGTCGGCGTCAAGAATCTCACCCCAGGTTCCGTTGTCGTTGATCTCGAAGTTGTACACAACCGGTTCCATCGCAAAAGGCAGCCGTGTTTCAAGCCGTTTTTTAGTTGCTGACATCGCTGATTGGAGCCATTTTTGCGCCTCTGGCTTGATCTCCGGATCGAAAATAAAGCCCATACCGCCACCGGCCATTCCGCCGAGCATCCAAAAGCCCCAGAACTTGTCGCCGTACTTTTGCTGACACTGTTCGACCAGCGAGTTGGTGAACAGGTTGGTACACCACGGAATGATCTTTTGCAGTGGCCCGAAAAAGTTCCGGTGTGTTGCCGCGCCGACCGCTTTAATGTCGCCTTTGTTGAGCGCGTCGGTGATCTCATCGAGAATTGAAATCGCGTCTTGTCGGGCTTCCCATTCTTCGGGCGAACGAAGTAGATATTTCTCGGTCACCATTTCGAGAATCGGCCCAACGTTCTGAGCCATTCCGCCGTGAACCAACACGAGACTGTCCTGAAGTTTCTGACGTGTTTCAGAGCTGATTTCTTCTTTGGAAAACACGGAGTGCTTTGGCAGTAAACGACCGCGACTGATTCCATATTCCGGATCGCCTTCACTGGCAGCCGCACCTTGAATCAGTTTAATGCCCGGCCAAACGCCTCCCGAGTCCTGCCAACCGCCACCAGACCCACCAATCCACTCGCCCAAAATTGCACGGGCCGCAATGATGCGCCGATCGGCTTCTTCCAAAGCACCTTCCAGCGAAGAAACCTGGCCAGTCGCTCGCATACACAGCGAAATCAGTGAACCGAGAAGGTTAGTTGATACCGCCAGCCGTGAGCCCTTGGGGATGTCATTGACCTTGCTAACAATCTCTAGGCCCAAACCAGGACCGATCATTCGTTCGAGCAGCGTCTCTATGTCTTGGCCGCATCCTTCCATTCCAGGAGGAACGATCCCAGCCGCGATCACTGCGGCTTTGAGAAGCCCAAGGTAATCGCGAGCAAAATCAAACACTTCCGCGATGGTTGTGATCTCGGCGTGGGTTTTTAAGTCGATGCTGACGAGCTTCAACACCGGTCGGTCAATCACTCGCAAATAGCATTCGATCGGTGGATCGGGACTGGCATCGCGATCCATCACGCCAAGGTTAACCGAAGCGTTGATCACTCGGGCGCCTGACGGATAGTCCATCCCCAGAAAGAAAATATCGCTCCAACCGCTATGAGTAAAATCCATTCGCACAGCTGTTGTTTCCTTGAGAATCGGAAACGCAACGCTTTCCTCGGGACGCTCGATCAGCTCTCGGCGGAATCGGATCGGATGATCGGTCGGATGGCCGGTTCGAAACATCCATTGATTGCCTCGGACAGTACGAACGCTTCTGCGAACCTGATCGGCGAGGGTCTGGAACGCAAGTTCGTGGTAGGCTTGAGAAAGCGCACTTGAAAGTGCGTCACTGGCACCGCTTTCGGATTGAGCTTCCAACAGCGAGTCGATCGATTCGACGAAACGGCGACCAAGTAAATGCTGGTAGCTGCTGAAAGGTATATTCCCGACAGCGCGACGGTCAAAATGCCGAGGCAAGTGGAAACGATGAATTGACGACAGGAAGAACAACGCCCGGACGCGGTGGTACAGGTTCTCGGTGCCACGCCAGAACTTGTCCAGCGCAACAGTATCTGCGATCAGCCGATCAAAGTCGGCGTCGGCACAAACCAAATCGAGCGATTGGTTTCGAATCGAATCATCTTCGGACTCAATGATCTGAACAAGCCGATTGTCGCAGCCTGACTCGGAGTCGATTGAGTTATCGGAAGTAGCTTTAACATCCATTAGCGGTCAACTCCGGCCAGCATCGGCTGGCCATTGCTTTGTGTGCTTTGCGAAACCAGACTCAAAAGGTCAGTAAGTATCTCGTCGCGATCTTTTCCTGAAAGAGCCAACGCCATTTGAGAAAGCAACAGACCGTACTTCACACCGATGTTGTATCGAGTGCCAACAATCTCCGACGCGAGGTATCTTTCTCGCCGCCCAAGCGTCTCTAGGGCAGGGCTGAGCTGGATGCTTGCGGTTGAAGGAGTGTTTTCAATTTCCTCGCCCAGCAACTCCATTACTGTCGGAGTCAACACATGGACACCCGAGAGACAAAGATAATGGCTAGCCCTCAAACCGGCGACGATCAACTCCTGCTCAGCCTGAGTTGGAGTTGGCTTTTCCAAAACTGATTTGACTTCGTAGAGATCGCGGCGATTGGCAACCCGCTTGGCCCCAATCGCACCAAAGAACGGCAACATATTTTCGCGCGTCGACTGAACAGAAGAAACCGCACAAGACTCTCGATTGGCAACGTTCACCAACTGCTGAGCGTAACCAACGTCGGCAGGACTGATGTAAACGTGATCTGAAACCAGATGGAGAAAATTGTCAGACCCAACAAAGTCACGAGCGCGATAAAGTGCGTCTCCATAGCCACGCGGATTTGACTGCTCAACAAACGTCAATCGCGACGCGTGTTCGCCTGCTGCTTTCTCATAGTTCTTTTGCTCACCGGGGCAAATAACAATACAAATTTCTTCAACGCCTGCGTTGACGGCTTCGTCAGCGATCAGCTGAAGGGCCGTTTTCGCGATGCCTTGCTGATCGACAAGATTCTGCAAAGGAAGAGATTTCTGTTTCGGTGCGCCCGCCGTAATGACGGCTTTGAGGATGCTCATTTACTTGGGTCCAGTTAACGAAGAAACGGAGAAATAACGAGGAGGACGCCAGAGGTGCAGACGCCTAGCAAAATTCTGCTGGGCTGAGCATTCATTCGGCAGATCTGATCAAGTCAAGACTCGTAAGCTTGGTTTCCATTCTAGTTGTTTCCTGGAGGACTTAAACGTTAGATTCTCTAGCCCAGCCAGAATCTGTGACGGATTAAGCCGGTTGCTTGGACGGTGACACCAAGACTTACCCGCACAGCGCCTACTTGCGCCTACTCTGGGCTTCAATCGAGCGTAAAAAAGGCGTCATGCCCTAACAAAGCCCTCTGATCGCCGACTCAAACCGTAAAAGTAACCTTGGAAGCAACCTTGAGGATAGGAAATCCAAAGTCCCTCAAGTAAGAGTTGTTGGCCTCGGGCTTGGCCCCAATTGTTGAATTTGTCAGAGAATTGAGACACTCTGGATTGCGAGCAAGAGCCTGGACACCACGATTGAGGCCACATTGGGCTAGTCAGGGCGGCCTGAAATTTTTAAATTCCACCGATGATTCTTACCGCTCCGCTCCCATTTTTCAGGGTCGTTGATGTACCGTTCTGTAAAACCTTTCATTTATGCCACCGCCCTTTTGCTTGTTGGACTGTTTTTGGCGGACTGCTTTGACCGTAGTCAGGCCTCAGCAGGCACACTGGCCGTTCAGGAAACGGCAGTCGCCGCCGAGCCTGAAACCGAAGCGGCCGCTGTCGCACCAGATGCCGTAGATGATGATGCGGACCGTGCGACGGATGATGGCGAAGCTCGCGCGGGCGAGTTGCATGGTGATGAACCTCAACCAGGCATCGTAGCAAACTTGGTTACGTTGGTACTTCTGATCTTGCTGCAAGCAGTACTCGGTTTCGACAACCTGCTTTACATTTCGCTGGAGTCCCGGCGTGCTCCTGCTGACAAGCAAAAGATGGTGCGTATGTGGGGAATTGGATTGGCGATTCTCCTGAGAATCGGATTGCTGTTTTTATTGCTGCGGCTAATTTCACTGTTCCAGAATGAGTTGTTCGAAATCCCGAAGTTCATGAATCCGTTTATGGAAGGTCATTTCAACGGTCATAGCTTGATCGTGTTGGCTGGAGGCGCGTTCATTCTTTATACGGCGGTCAAAGAAGTCCTGCATATGATGAAGATCGAGCATGATGGACATGACGAAGACAAGAAACCCAAAAGCGTGTTCTCAGTCATCTTCTGGATTGTGTTGATGAACCTTGTATTCTCGTTTGATTCCATTCTCAGCGCGATGGCGTTGACGCATGTGTTTTGGGTAATGGCTACCGCAATCGTGGTAGGCGGGATTTTGATGATCGTGTTGGCCGACACCATTTCGACCTTCCTCGAAAAGAACCGGATGTACGAAGTGCTAGGGCTGTTTATCCTGTTTATCGTAGGCGTAATGCTAGTTAGCGAAGGCGGTCACCTGGCTCACCTGAAGTTCTTTGGTAACGAAGTGACTCCCATGACCAAGACAACGTTCTACTTCGTGATCGGAGTATTGGTTGTCGTCGACATTGTCCAAGGGCGCTATCAAAAGAAATTGATGGCCAAAAAATCCCACCACACCTCGGGGCACGCTTAATCGAGGCCTAGGAAAGTTCTAGTCAGTGACGATTGAATATCTGATGGCGATTAAGGAAGAGCGTCACTTTACCGGGCTGTTTGGGCGTTAGCCCGCTTGTACTTCAAGAACCGGGGCTAGCGCCCAAACGGCTAAAAGGTCCCCAAAAAGCAGACCCGTTAGCGCTGCCCAACTAGAGCTCTGACAAGACTTCTTTGGCAGCATCGATCGTCATATCGATATCCGATTCAGTATGGGCTGCGGAAACAAACAACGCTTCGAACTGGCTACACGGCATATAGACGCCTCGCTCAATCAGACCCCAAAAATAGCGTGAGAATTTTTGCGTGTCAGACTTTGAAGCGGAATCCCAATCGGTGACCGGTCCCGGATTGAAGAAAAGCGTCATCATGCTGCCGACACGCTGAAGGCAATGCTCAACACCGGCCGACTCAGCGGCGGCAGCGAGCCCATCAGCCAAACGTTTGCTCAGCGATTCAAGTCGTTCGTATGGCGGATTGTCTCGTAGCGAACGAAGCATCGCGATTCCTGCGGCCGTCGCGATCGGATTGCCGCTCAACGTCCCGGCCTGAAAGACTTTTCCAGCCGGCAACACGTGCTGCATGATCTCACGCTTGCCAGCAAACACGCCCAGCGGCAAACCACCGCCGACGATTTTCCCCATCGTCGTCAAATCAGGAGTCACACTAAAAAGCGCCTGTGCACCTCCATGAGCGACACGAAATCCACACATGACTTCGTCGAAAATCAAAACCGCGCCGCTTCCATCACAGGACGTCCGCAAGGCCCGCAAGAATTCTTCGGTCGGAACGACACAGCCCATGTTACCGCAAACCGGCTCAAGGATGACTGCGGCGATTTTGTCGCCATGAGATTTAAAGGCTGCCTCCAAACCTTCAACGTCGTTGTACTGCAGGACCATTGTGTCTTTGCTCGTTCCCTCAGTCACACCGGGTGAATTGGGAACGGCAAGCGTTGCGGCGGCACTGCCAGCGGCGACCAATAAACTATCGACATGCCCGTGATAGTTGCCGGCAAATTTGATGACGATATCACGACCGGTGAATCCACGGGCCAGACGAATCGCGCTCATCGTGGCTTCGGTTCCCGAATTGACCAGTCGAACCATTTCGACCGAAGGCACCGCTTCGATGATCAGTTCGGCCAGCTCATTCTCTGCCACGGTTGGCGCGCCGAAACTGGTTCCCCGATCGACGGCAGAGTGAACGGCTTGGCTGACCGCCGGCCATTGATGACCAAAAATCATCGGTCCCCATGATCCGATGTAGTCGACATACTTGTTCCCGTCGATGTCGAACAGATAAGCACCCTCGCCACGCTCAAACACAATCGGATCGCCGCCAACGGCGCCAAAGGCACGTGCGGCACTGTTGACCCCGCCTGGCATCAGTCGTTTGGCGCGGGCGAATTCAGATCGGGATTTATCGTGAGTTAGTCGAGGCATGTTTCGTTTTGAAGTTGAAAGAGTAACGTTAATAACGATGAAATTTTGACCGGCCGACAAGACGACCGGCTTGATTAATATGGATTGGTCGAAGGCTGGCGCTTTGGATTAATTTACCAAGGAAACGAAGGTTTGGCTTCCCTCTACCTCGGGAGGGAGAAACCTCGGGAGAGCGAAGCTCCTGCTGAGCTTGAAGTGCCGGATGACGCCGGCTCAGCAGGAGCTTCGACCTCCCAGGAAATTTCTATCTGTCGGTGGGGCACCCAGCAACACTAGCGGCTTGCGTCTTACCGCTCACACTGTAGCGACTAATCTCCGATCAGCGGATCACCGACGCCAACCCCGTTCGCTCGGGCTTCGAATAGCGAAACCCAATTTTGATTTAGCCCATCTGTGGCTACGTCGATCGCTTCGGCTTTCCATCTTCCATCTCGGCAAACATGGGCCATTCCCAGCCGAGCCAGCTTGCCAAGCGCATCGTGGACTTCGAAATCGACATCTATCTCGGTAATCCGAAACAAAAACGCCTCGACCTCATCGTCCAACTCCTTCTCCGTCAGACCTTCGTTCGACGCATCTTTCCACAAAAACGTATAAGCCAGAATCGCTTCGCAAAGCTCCTGCTCTTCGGCTTCGTTGAGGATCCGGTAAATCACACTCGAATTGTTGTCCAGGTTTTTGAGATAAAGGCTTTGGGTAAGCCCAAACTGATAATTCTTCTTGGTTCGAAAGTAGCTCAGAAACGACTTCACTACATAGCCCGAAGTAATCGCTATCAGGATCAGCCATCCTAAGAGCGTCTTCCATGCAAACGCTAAACCCAAAACCAACGCGCCGCGGATGATTTTGTAGGCGGTGATCGCCATCCCGGACAGCGTTGGAAAAAGGATTTTGGCTCGGTCAAGCTTCGAGAACCTGACGGTCGAGCCAGGAAGCAAAATTTCCAAATCGGTTTCAGGAATGTTCTTGAACGTCTTGAGATAGACGAACTTGTGATCCAACTCGTCATCGTCCGGATTCTTTTTTGTCTTTTTCTTCTTCTTTTTCGGATCATCCTCGGGAATCGGTTTGACGCGAAACGCCATAATCAGACGCTGGAACTCGGGAAGCTCGATCGTCTCTTCTCTGAACCAATTCTGCCAACGCCTACGACTCACAAGGACAGTGCGATAACCTCTGGCAAACACATCCAGGCGGTCGAAGATTTCAAAATTCACATCGAGTTTCACACCCCACTGCCAGCCAATCTCAATCGCTTGTTCCAGTTCGGAACGTGAAAGCCGTTTGTAGTGCGCGCTGTAGAGCAAACCTGAAAGCCGATCAATCAGCGTGTTGGCCATTCGGTTACGGTACGCCTGGTCGATCGTGCCGACTTCGACCAGCTGGCTGTCAGGGTCGAGCGTGTCATACAACTCCTCGAGGTGCAATAGCGCCGAAAGATGCTCAACATGAAAGATGGCTTTAAGGCGCCCGCAAAGGTGTTGGAACTTCGCCAGATCTTCGTCGACGATTCCATATTCGTCGGCGAGCTTGTTTCTCAAGTCAGCATCGCGCAACGGAATGAACGTCGCGCGAACAGGCAACTGCTGGGCGATGGGATCTTCTTCGATCCTTCCAACCAGATTTTCGGGAGAGTGTTTTTGCAAATCTTTGGGTTTCTTAACGGTTTTGGCAGCTCGTTTCACGACGCTGTAAATTTTGCTCTGTGCCTTAATTGATATCGGCCTATGTGACAGGTCCAGTATCAGTTCGATCTTCGGTGTCTTAAATTTCAAATCATTTGAAAACAAACAAAAAAAAGCCCCACGGCCGGAACCGAAGGGCTTTGAATATTTCGATTATTAGTCTCAATCTAGGATTGAGCTTCCATTTCGTCTTTAATCGGCGTCACAACACGGCCCATATAATAACCACAAGTCGGGCAAACCACGTGAGTCGGGATCGAAGTGCTACACTTGGCGCAAATCGTCAACGATTTGGCAGTCAAACCATGATGGGCACGACGCTTGTTGGTACGTGAATTTGAGTGTTTTCTTTTAGGAACGGCCATCGAATTTACCTGAATCAAGCTTCTGAGAATTTGAGATTTCGGATTCTAACGTGCTTGGGGCGTTATCTCAACGCCTGATTCGCATTTTTCTCCGTGTTTTTGCGATGAAAAAGGCTTGTGGCAAGCCCTTTTCAAGTCAGCGGGGAGAGCCTCCAGTTGATCGCCTGTTTCAACGCCCTGCTGGATTTCATTATTTGGTGCTGAATTGAAGTTTCCATGCGTCCGGTACCTCTTTGCGTCTTCGACCCTTTGTTTAACCAACAGCCAAAGCATTAAAAGGTTCCTACTTCGGCACGTCCTTACTTCTAAATGCTTTCTTCTTACCACGGCCTAAAATTGAAGTATTGAAGACAGAGAATTGAGTTCCATAAATCCGCGACTGAATCCACATCGACGCTAGCGGCCTCGTGCAGGAACAACAAGAGCGGGTTTCACCACGTCGCCAACGTCCCATTTCTCCCAAACTACTATCTCAATAATTTTTCTGTCAAACTTTGATGATTAGTCAAAGTCTACTGTCAGAGGGGACGATATCTGAGGTGTCGGTTCTTGGGCACCGGATGCGCGATTGCGTTTTTGGTTTCCGAGAACATGAACCGGGGGGTTCGATGACAAACCGACTGTTTGTCAAAACGTTTCGTGGCTTGCTGCGAGCCGCGTTACGTTTTTTTCGAACACACATCAGGGAATTTTCCGATGAGTTACAACCCTCCACAAATCTTGGTTTGTTTTACACTTCTAATGGCAAGTTTGACCATTGGTTGTTCGCCCACCAAACCAATGTATCTCAACGATACCGGTGATCTGTCGACTTATATCGAACAGGCAACCAAAGTCGAATACCCAGATGTCGAGCATCCTACGCTCGACGAAGTCACCCAGTCTTACCAACCGATGACCGTTCTGGACCCTGACTTCACAACGTACATGGACCTTTCGCTCGAAGATGCGGTTTCTTACGCACTTTCCAACTCGAAAGTTATTCGCGGTTACGGAACACCAAGCTTGCAAGGAACTCGTGTTTCGCCGGGGCAAGACGGATTGGCCAATGGGCCCAACGCTGCTGCAACTACCTACAACGTCGCGATTCGCGAAACCGAGCCAGGATTTATCGGAAGGCCAGGCCAGATTGCCAACCCAAGCGGCATCACGACCAACACTGCGCTTGATGGTAACCAAGGCGTCGAGGCAGCCTTGGCTGACTTTGACGCTCAACTCACCAGTAGCTTTACGTTTACCAAAACCGACGAGCCACGAAACAGTCTACTGAATCAGTTTAACGCCCGTGTCTTCCAACAAGACCAACTGCAATGGCAAACCGAAGTCGCAAAGAAGACGGCCAACGGAACGCAGCTCTTCTTCCGAAACGTCAATCGTTACACCGACAACAACAACCCTCTGATCAGCGATCCAATCGGCGGTCTTCAAGCTCTGGACAGTTGGTACCGAGCGAGTTTCGAAGCCGAAATTCGCCAACCGCTGCTTCGTGGCCGCGGTGCGTTCATCAATCGCATGCCGATCGTGATCTCTCGAATCAGCACTGACCAGGAAATCGCCAACCTTGAGGCGACACTTCAAAACATGGTGACCAACGTCGAGATTCGATATTGGGACCTTTACTGTTCCTATCGCGGACTCGACGCCGCCAAGACCGGTCGAGACGCGGCTCTTGAGACTTGGCGAATCGTCAAAGATCAATACGACGAGGGAGCAGAAGTCAACATTCAACAATTGGCACAAGCCTCCGAGCAATATCACTTCTTCGAAGCCCAGGTCATCGACGCGTACAACACCGTCATGGACAACGAGGGCAAGTTGCGATACCTGTTTGGCTGGGCTTCAACCGATGGCCGGTTCATCCGTCCAATCGACGAGCCTGTGATGGCTCCGGTTGAGTTTGACTGGTGCACTTCGTTGTGCGAAGCCCTGTCATACCGCCCCGAACTTCGGCAGGAACGATGGGAAATCAAAAAACGAGAGTTGGCGTTGGCCTATTCGAAGAACGGATTGCTGCCCGAGTTGAATGTGTCGGTGCTTTACCGGTGGCTGGGGCTTGGAAACAAATACGGAACTGCGGGCGACAACAATGGCTTCCCCGATTCTGACAGTGCGGCATTGAATGAGCTATACGGTGGCGATTTCCAAGAGCTTCAATTTGGCGGAACGTTCGGAATGCCGATCGGCTTCCGACGTGAATTGGCAAATGTGAGAAACGCTCAACTGAAACTTGCTCGTGAGATCGCTCGGATCGAAGACATGGAGCTCGACATCACCAAAGAGCTCAGCGAAGCCATGAGAGCGCTGGCCGCCAACCAGATGATCATGTTGTCTTCGTTCAATCGTTGGAAAGACACAACTGTCGAAGAAGAACACTTCGAACGGCTTCAAGACGCAGGCGTAGAAACGCTCGACGTTGCCTTGGATGCCCAACGACGAAGATCACAAGCAGAAGTCGCGTTCTACACGGCGATGTGTGAGTACAACAAAGTGATCGCGTTAATCCATCGACGCAAAGGAACGATCCTACCTTACAGCGGTGTATCTTTCTCCGAAGGTCCATGGCCCGGCAAGGCATACATGGATGCCCAGGAACATGCTCGACGCCGAGGAGCGAGTCAAGAAATCAATTATGGCTGGAGCCGACCAGGCGTCATCAGTCGGGGTGAGAATTGGCCAACCGCCCACAACACAGGACACCCTCCAACCGGATATGCCAAACCGGCGGCCCAATACACTCCGGTGATGGACCATGGCGTCGCGCCGCTTTACGATCCCTACAGCCCAACGCTTGATGGCGGATACGATTCTATGATGGAGTCACAACCAATCAATTCAACTCCAATGCATGACGCTCCGATGAATGCTCCATATTACGAAGCACCCTCAGAGTCACCTTTTGATGGCTTGACCATCCCAAGTCCAGCACTGGGAAAGACAAGCCGCAAACGAACCAAACGACGAGAAGCATCCCAATCGACTCAAGGCGATGTTCGTCAGGTCAGCTACACCGAAGAAATCGAAAATGCCACACCGGCTCCCGTTGCGGTTCTCAAAGAAAGGTATCGCAAGCGAAAATCGACAGCCAAAAAGTCGATTCAACGCCCCGTCCCCAATCGGGATCTTTCGCCAAAGCCAACGAAGCGGTTACGGGCGACTCCAATCGGTTCCGCTGCGAACTCAAGCAAACCGACGGCTAAAACTTCGGCCAATCCTCCAAACGCAAGACTTCGAACCGGCAATATGTCGTGGGAGAGGTTCGGACTGACACAGCCCCAGAAAACATCAACCCAATCCACCGCTCGAATCAAAACCAACTAGTTGAACTTAGAATGCTCGCCAAAGTAGCACGCCTCACCGAGGCGTGAAAACTCGCCACTATGAGGCGAGCTACTAACTGGCCAATTCATAGTTGCACGAACAAATTACAGGACCTCGAATCCTCAAAGGTCAGCCATGAAAAACTGGATCACTTACATCGCCATTTTGACACTCCTACTGGGCACCACGTTTGGATGCAGTATGTGTTGTGGCCCTTACGACTACGACTATCCAAACTTTGGCGGAAAACACCAGCGTGTCGATCCTCGATACGGTCGCGTTGGTTCAATTTTTTCCGACCCGACTGCATTTGCCGATGGTCCAAGCGCCGACTCAAATCTCGAAGCACCAAAACCGCCACGCGCCGATACCTCAGATGATATCGAAGAAGATCAGGATACCGATCTGGACCTCGACGCCGAATTAGAACGGATGCGAAACGATCTCGATCTTGAGCTCGATGGAAACCGGGAAGAAATTGAACCGATGCTCGATCCGACTGACGAAACTGAAACGCTTCCCGCGCCCGAGCCCGACACCGACGGTCCGACGGCATCACGGATGTGGCGAACGCAGCCACTTCGGCCAGGACAAAAGAACTGGCGGTAGAACGCGGGTACGCCTCACGTTCATCGCAAAGCGAAGCAAAGATGGCTTGACAAGTATTCGGCAGATGAGCATGTCCAGCCGCCAACTACCAAACCGGTTTTTTAAACCCGCGTCTGTCGCAACCAACCTCTTAACCACTTTCCAATGTCGCTTCCTATTGTAACCCTCAACACGGAAGAAAAGTGGGACTGCCATCAATGTGGTGTTTGCTGCCGCGGTAGCTTGGTACCACTGAGTAAACAGGACGCAGATCGGCTTCGTAGTCAAAGCTGGGAAAAACAGCCTGGATACGAGAACATTCAAATCATGGTCCCGCATCGCGGCGCCGAAAGTAAACATCGGCTTGCGCATCGGCCCGACGGATCGTGCGTGTTCCTAAAGGACGATGGGCTATGCCTCATTCATTCCAAGCTGGGGCTGGAAGCCAAGCCAACGATCTGCCAGACATTTCCAATGCAGTTGGTCCCTCAAGACAAGCAGGCCGTGTTGACCTATCGTCGAGCGTGCCCCTCAGCGGCCGCCGACAAAGGCATCGGTGTCAAGGAGCGCGTGCCCGGGATCGAGCAACTGGTTAAATCCGATCGCTTAACAGCCGAACCAATTGTTCCTCCACTTTTGAAGACTGGCGAAAAAAGAAAGTGGAAAACGATCCGATGTGTATTGGAATCAGTTGGTTCGTTACTGCGAGATGAGCGATTCCCTCCTGTACGGCGAATTGTTCATGCGTTGCAGTTTGCCAAAAACATTGACGCGGCAAAGTCACGGCGCATGTCAGAATCAGATATCGTTGAGCTGGCAACAGCACTGGTCGAGCTGGCCCCGCATCAGTCCAAACCATTTTTTGACGACCGAAAAACGCCCAAGGGAATTTCCAAAGCGATGTTTCGCTTGATGGCCGTTTCCTGTGCTCGGCTTCATCCCTATTGCCGACACCAATCGAATTGGGCCACACGAATGGACTTGGCAAAAACCTCCTGGAAATGTTTTCGCGGCAAGGGCCAGACACCTGCGTTTGGTGATGGCTTTCCAACATCAACGTTTGAAACTCTTGAGCAACCGATCGGCATCAAGCCTCCAGAGGTATACCTGCCGCTTACCCGAATGATTGAAACCACGTCTGCGACATATCTCTATGCACTTGCCGATCGAAATGGATGGACGGTGACGGATAGCATCCGAGGACTGGCGTTACTTTTCCCAGTGGGGATGTGGATGCTGCGCTGGCAAGCATCCAGCCATGAGCCAACGGTCGAAGACATGCTGAACATTGTGGTTGCGCTTGACCGAAGCCAGGGATACAAACCGCTTTGCGGTCGGCAGCAACGATTGAAACTTTCGATGCTTGGTTTCAATGGAGAGCTTGAGCGGCTGGTTGTTTCTTACGTGAGTTAGGTTTTCATTCGCTTCAACTTCGATTCAGACTTCCTGTTTGAATCCGATTTCATTTCCTTTTTATCCGATTTCATTTCCTTTGAATCAGGTTTTTCCTTCGAATCCGATTTCATTTCCTTCGAATCCGATTTCTTTACGTCAGTCTTTTTTGAATCGGCCTTCTTGGCGTCGGACTCGCTATTCTTTTTTTCCTTGCTTTTCATATCGTCGCGCATCTCAGGCGACTTTTCTTCTTCAGGAAGTACCGCCTCAAATTCAGCCTCAATGTCGTCAGGTTCTTGGACCTCAGAACTGATTTTTCTCAAAACCGAAAACTTGGGAGAATTTGTATTTGCGTTAACCGCAGCCAACATATGCCGCCGGTCAAGTTTTACGTAAACCGTAGTCTCTGTTCGAGAGCTGAATACTTTTCGCTTACGATCCGAGTAGAACTGAACGATCTCGTAGTACGCGCCTTCGCCAGGCTCCAGTCCGTCGGTTTTGAAAGAACGCTTCGCGATGACACCGACATTCGAATGACACGGCAGCACTTCCCAGGTGCCGTGTATCTCTTTAGGCGAAGGACCGGGAGTACCGTTGACGATTCTGGTAAGCAACGAAGTATTGGCGTTGATTAACTCCATCGGCGCAGGCAACTTCATTCTGGCAGGTTGTTTCCTCTGAGGTTTTTTAGATTTGTTTGGCTTGGCTGACTTGCTCCGGCCCTTGCTCATACTTTTGCGTTTGCTCCTAGAGGGCAACGGAGTTCTTGGACTAGCTTCCTTGGCCCGTTTTTTGGCTTGGGCTTTCCGAGCCTCTTTGGCTTTAGCCTCTTCCAATTTGGCTTTGGCCTCTTCCAATTTGGCTTTGATGCTTTGCTTCTTGTCAGCAGGATCTATTTCCTCAATCGTGATCACTGGCTTCTTTTTTTCGCCGCGAGCTTGCGTCTTGGGTGACTCGCTTTCGGCAAGCTTACTCAAGATGCTCTCTCCATTGTTTTCTGGCAGCGACGCGATTGGCACAGATACCTGCTCAACGGCAGCCATTGAGACTTTCGCTTCACCGGCATTTTCCAACTGGGAAAACGCTCCCCAGGCGGTAAACACCAACGCAGTGGAAATGGCAGCAATTGCCCCAAAAATTGCAAAGTAATTTCTCACGACAAACCTCTTACGCGACACTTATAGATGTGACTCAAAAACTTCCTTCCATGGTGCTTGGAAAGCAAAGCAATTGCTACCATTTGTGGATGAACTTTTTATTACTGGGCTTTTTTCAGCATGAGTACACGAGAAATCCTCAATATCCTCGAAATCCGAAGCGCCCCAAGCCGACCAGAAGGTATTAGCAAAACTTGGCAAACAGCTTGCGCGAGAGTTTGATGCAGGTACTCCATCGCAGCCCCAGCGTCAAAAACGCTCAGCTCTGGTTGGCCAATACAGGGCGCTCAACGCCAGTGACTTCGATCACTTTCTGGCGGAAGGCTTCGCTCAATGTTTGCATCGATTCGACATCCAACTGCTCCGAGCGAGCATCAGCACCGTGGCCAAGCCGATTCAACACGTCGTCGACATCAGGTTTACTCAATTGGTTCTTAAAAGCCGAGACAGCAACCGATCGCATGAATTTCCGACGGTGGAAGAACATCGACCGGACAAAAGCGTAGAAGAAATCCAGATCGGCGATCGCGGCTCGTCGCTCGGGACGATGCACAATATGAATGATCGCCGAATCAACTTTGGGTCGAGGCCAAAACACCTTAGGCGACATGATGCGGACAATCTTGGTATCGCAAATGCTTTGAACCCAGATGCTCAGCGCACTGTAGTCCTTGGTGCCTGGCTTGGCGACCAGTCGTTCTCCCAGCTCTTTTTGAATCGTGACCGTCATCGTCGCCGGAATAATCTCGCTTCTTAATAGATTGGAAATAATGGGCGTCGCAACGTTGTAGGGCAGGTTGGCGGCCAGCTTAAAAACCCGATCCGGATCAACTGCAAGGTGGCGCTGGACGGCTTCGATGACTTCGGACGCGAACTGGTTTTTGTTTTTCAGTGCGTCCTGCTTGAGCATCTCGATGTTATCAAACGACTCGAGTTCTTCGGCGGCCATTTGATGCAAATGATGGTCGATCTCAACGGTCACCACCTGAGCAGCGGCCTCGGCGAACAAGCCCGTCAAAGACCCCATCCCAGTTCCAATCTCCAACACGACGTCGTTTTTGTTGAGTTCAGCACTTCGAGCGAGCAAGTGAAGCAGGTTCAAGTCGATCAGGAAGTTTTGCCCATGACGCTTGTTCGGGTTCAGCCCGACCTCTTCGAAACGACGTGACAGGTAGGAAACGGTTTGTCGATTAACTTTTGTCATTGGTTGTCACAATCAGTTCTGTTATTCGAATCCGTCAACTGCCCATGCGCCAATTGCTGCTGAACGTACTTCGCCAACAAGTCGGTTTCAATATTGACGCTGTCTCCAATGGCACGATCACCAAGCGTTGTGACCTCCAGCGTATGGGGAATCAGTGCCACGCTGAACCGTTCAGTTTCAACTCCAACGAGCGTAAGGCTGATCCCATCGACGGTCACCGATCCCTTGGAAGCCATTTGACGCGTCAACGCCGCAGGAACTTTGAACCAAAACTCAGCCCACTCGCCGTCGTCATTTCGCTCGTCGACCACACCGATCGCATCGACATGACCAGACACATAGTGCCCACCCATTCGCTGGCCAACCTTGAGCGAGCGTTCGAGGTTGACTCCGCTGCCAGACTCAAGCAATCCAAGGTTGGTTCGACTAAGCGTTTCAGTTCCGGCTTGGAATGTGAGAACCTGACCGTCAATCTTGACCACCGTCAGGCAGCACCCATTGATCGCAATGCTATCCCCGATCGCCACGTCGCTGGAAACCAACGGAGCATCAACCAACAAATCGGCGGCGCCACTTTTGGCAACGATTTCTTTAATGGTTCCTTTTTCTTCGACAAGCCCGGTGAACAATGGTGTTCCTTAGTTGTGTTGAATAGGAAAGGATGAAAATGAGCTTAGGATTCTCCGACTCAGGCATTGTAAGTAGATCAGGTCAATTGAAAACTGCTAAAACGCTTTCTTGGCACCATCCTCAAAGCGCTAGGCCAATGGAGTTACTTTTGATTTGATCTTCCGATTAGCTTCCTACCGTCAGCTTCACGCGCTGCCATTAAGTCTCGTTATGGTCACCGATCGCCACGTTGCCGAAAAAGCAGAGTAAAGCCCGGCAACAGCCCTTTCGAAACAAGTTCCCTTTGGCGACAATGTGCGGCTTCGATCACCTACCGCGAAACGAAATAATGGGAAAAGACAAATGGATAACATTGTAGATATCAAGGGCCGCCAGATTCTCGACAGTCGCGGAAACCCAACCGTCGAAGTCGACGTCACACTGGCCGATGGCTCGTTCGGTTCCGCCGCCGTGCCAAGCGGAGCCAGTACCGGAGCTCATGAAGCTTGGGAGATGCGTGACGGTGACAAGTCGGTCTACATGGGCAAGGGCGTTACCAAAGCCGTCGATAACATCAACGGACCAATCGCCGATGCGTTGGTCGGACTCAACGCTTGCGATCAAGCCTTGATCGATCAGGTCATGATCGACGCCGATGGCACGGAAAACAAATCCAATCTGGGCGCGAACTCAATTCTGGGTGTCTCACTGGCCACCGCCAAGGCCGCCGCCGTATTCTGCAACCAACCGCTTTACCGTTACCTCGGTGGCGCTTCGGCGACGTTGCTTCCAGCTCCAATGATGAACATCGTTAACGGCGGTGAGCACGCCGACAACTCGGTTGATGTTCAAGAGTTCATGGTCATGCCGCTTGGATTCGACCGGTTCAGTGACGCGCTGAGATGCGGTTGCGAAATTTTTCATAACTTGAAAAAAGTCCTACAGGACAAAGGGCTCAACACTGCCGTTGGTGACGAAGGCGGATTTGCTCCTGATCTGGGCAGCAACGTCGAAGCCCTTGATCTGATCATGTCGGCGATCGAAAAAGCCGGTTACAAGCCCGGCGAGCAAGTGCAAATCGCACTCGACGTTGCCGCGACTGAGTTTTACGACGAATCAAAAGGCGTTTACAAGATCGACGGCAAGGAACTTGATTCCGGCGGCATGGTCGACTTCCTCGTTGACTGGGCTGACAAATACCCGATCTGTTCTATCGAAGACGGATGTAGCGAAGACGACTGGGACGCTTGGAAAATGCTGACCGACAAATGCGGCGACCGCGTCCAACTGGTTGGCGATGACTTGTTCGTCACCAACACAACCCGACTTCAACGAGGAATCGACGAAGGAATCGCCAACAGCATCCTGATCAAAGTCAATCAGATCGGAACGCTGTCAGAAACGATCCAGGCAATCCAGCTTGCTCACCGTAATAGCTACACCAGTATCTCAAGCCACCGAAGCGGCGAAACAGAAGACTCCACGATTGCCGACCTAGCGGTCGGCCTTTGTACTGGTCAAATCAAAACCGGTTCGGCGTCTCGGTCCGATCGCATGGCCAAGTACAACCAGCTTTTGCGAATCGAAGAGCAACTTGGTGACGGAGCCGTTTACGCAGGACCGCTTTTCAAGAAAAAGCAGGCAATGGTCGCAACGGCGTAGAGCTGCCTAGGGCGCTCACTCAGAGGCTGTGATTTTATTAGCCGTTTTGGGCGATAGCCTGGTTGAACTGCCATTAACCGTGGCTATCGCCAAAACGGCTGATGTTGTTAAGGAGTGTTTTGAAAAAATCACAACCTATCAGAGGCGACCATGAAAACCGATAGATCTAAACTGACTAGTTAACCAATCCCGCGTGTCCAGCACTCGCGGGATTTTTTTCTATCCAGCGCGTTTCGTTTCAACTCAGAACCGACTTGCGCCAATGACTTTGTGTTGCTGGCCTCTATAATCCCAGAGGATAGAACGCGTCTTTGAAAGGATGGGCATGGCGTATTGGCTGACCGAGAATTCAATGGTACCAATGATCACTGGAGCAATTCTGGTGGTCATTCTTCTTTTAATGTCGTTCTCGGCGCGAGACCGATTGTTAGCAATCGTCGCACTCACGGTCGGCGTTCTTACATTGGCGATTGTTGTTTGCGAGCAGTTGATCGTGACCGACCAGGAAGAGGTAACAGCAACGCTTTATGTGTTGGCGGACCATGTTTCCAATAACAATGCCGATGGAATTTTGGCTTACATCAGCGACGATCACCCTCAAACCGCCGTTAGAGCGAGAAACGAAATGGCCTCGGTCAAGTTTGAGTCATGCCGACTGATCGGGACCAACTACTTCGTTGGTCCTAAGCCGGGTAACGAAAAAGCCGAGATTTGCTTTGTCGTCGCGGCTTCGGGTACGTCCAAGCAATTGGGAACCGGTGCGAGCAACGTAAAAGTGAAGCTTTACCTCAAGCGCGAGTCCGAATCCAATTGGAAAATCATTGACTACAAACGCGAGCTCCCTCACGCCGGATTGAAACTTTAACCGGGCACAACTTTGGTGTGCGAGATGGTAAATCGAGGAGGCTGTGATTTTTTCAAAACATGCCCTAACAACACCAGCCGTTTTTGGCGCTAGCCATTGTTAACGGCGTTTCAACCGGGACTGTCGCCCAAACGGCTAATAAAATCACAACCTAGAAGAGGCGATAGGAGCATCAAATGTTGCTGTCGTCGCCACTTCTATGATTTGTACAAACCGATATACTTCTTAATAGTATCGAATTGATTCTCGACTGCCTGCACGACTCGCCCACGAACA
>CALJOA010000150.1 GCA_937981585.1 uncultured Pirellulaceae bacterium
ACCTCGATCTATCTCACGACAGTGGTGCGTTGAAGCTCGAAGACAGTGGCGACATTCTTGCGTCGGATGACAATGTATTGGAGGACGACGAACAACTTTCGTTTGGCAGCAGCAGTTTGAGTCTGGCATCAGAAAGCAGCAAGTTATTGGCGGGCCAAGATCCAACCGGAACGGGTTCGGATTTGCTTGATGAAGAGATCAAAAAACTTCAGTCAGGTTCAGCCACTGGCAAGATGCTCGGCGGCGGTGACGATGACGAACTGATGCTTGAAGGCGATGATGACCTTTTCAGCGATGAGTTGTCCTTGGCCGATGACAGTGGATCGTTTGAGGAAAGCGCCGAACTTAGCAGCGATTTCGAAGACAGCGCCGAACTGGTGCTTGATGACAGCGATTCTAGCTCGGAAATCATGCTCGAAACCAACAAGAGTGGAATCAATCTCAGCGCAAACGAAAGCGGAATCGCAGTTGGCGACGAGCCGTTGGAGCTTGGCGGCTCGGACATCGACGCGCTGGAACTTCCCGAAGACGATGACGACATGATCGTTCTTGAAGATGCCACTGACCTCGAAGCAGCCACGATGATGCAGGAGGACGATTTCAATCTGACTCCCCTGGAAGCCTCAATGGAAGAGGACGAATCAAGCGGTTCCCAAGTCATCGCTCTCGAAGATTCAGAAATCTACGCCGACGAGTCCTCTGCAACGATTCTTGGCGAAAGCGATGCCTTTCCAGCTCAACCCGTGATGCTTGATGATTCGATGGGGTTCGACGGTGGCGCCGGAATGATGCCCTACGACGAGTCGATGGCCGGCGGAGCAATGATGGCTCCGACAGGTGCTCCCGCAGGACCTACGGCACTGCCCGAAGCTCCTTACACCGTCGCCCAAGTGTTGAGCTTGGGATTGGTAACTGCGCTGCTAATGACCGGTGGCATGGTGGCTTACAACTTAGCCCAGAACATGTGGATGCCACAGGATCAGGTGATCGGAAGTAGTGTGTTGAACTTCTTCCTCAAGCTAACCGGCATGAACTAAGTACGGTCCAACTGGTGAACGAGAACCAGGTATCGGCGCCGGAAGACCATCATTAACTCCGATCTTACCAGCGTTGAAGTGTCGCTTGAACTCGAGCCGCATAGCCGTCGCGAGTAAACATCGAGTCCCAATTTCCGAACGGACACTCACGGGCCATTTTCAAAACGCCCCCAAGCTGCTCAGCGCAGCGGAACCTTCGCGATGGCGTGTCCGCTGGAAGCATTAAAGACATCTGAGGTTTGGGCGGCGGCACTACTTTCAATCCAATTTCCACAGCTAAGATTCTTGGCTACTTCGGCTGAATCGGCTTTGGTCGTAGACACGTCCGCTCCAGAAAAACCGTTGGCTCTGTTCAAGATTGAAAACAAGATCAGTTGCGATGCAAAACAATCGTGTCGTAGGAAACCTGAGTTCCGTATGATAACATGTCCGGTTCGGCTTTTGACATGCTTCAACGAGCAATCAATCGTTGTCATCACTCCGCCAACCATCGACTAACCGCGATTGAATTTAGCGTCACGGCTGGCAAGATTTTACCGAGAACATCATGGCACGAAATGTAAAAGGCGCTTTGATTCAAGCGACATTGTGTGAACCCGCAACATCGCCGGTCCAGAAGATAAGCAAGGCAATGATCGACAAACACGTCGACTTGATTGGCCAGGCCGCCGCCAAAGGGGCGCAGTTCGTCTGCTTGCAAGAACTCTTCAACGGACCTTATTTCTGCGCCGAACAGGATACCAAATGGTATGAACTAACCGAGCGCATCCCCGACGGTCCGACGGTCAAACTGATGCAAGAGCAGGCCAAAAAGCACCAAATGGTGATCATCGTACCGATTTACGAAGAAGACCTGCCGGGTGTCTATTACAACGCCGCTGCTGTCATCGATGCAGATGGATCTTATCTTGGCAAGTTTCGCAAGATGCATATCCCGCACTGCGCACCTGGATTCTGGGAGAAATTTTACTTCCGCCCCGGCAACCTCGGTTACCCTGTGTTTGATACTAGAGTGGGAAAAATAGGTGTTTACATTTGTTATGACCGCCACTTTCCCGAAGGTGCCCGTTGCCTTGGGCTCAACGGAGCCGAGATCGTACTCAACCCTTCAGCAACCGTGGCCGGATTGAGCGAATACCTCTGGAAACTGGAGCAGCCGGCTCATGCCGTTGCAAACCAGTATTTCGTTGGCGCGATCAACCGCCCGGGCACAGAGGCTCCCTGGAACATCGGCGAGTTTTACGGACAAAGCTACTTCTGTGACCCTCGTGGTCAGATCATTGCCGAAGGTAGTCGCGATACCGACGATATCGTGATGGCAGATATTGATCTGGATCTGATTCGAGAAGTTCGCAACACATGGCAGTTCTTCCGGGACCGTCGCCCCGAAAGCTATGAAGCCATTGTTAAACCGTAAAGATCTCGATTCATGAACACAACCAAAGTCCCCATCAGTGGACAGCAGAAAAACGCCGACTCAGTGTGTAAATTTGGATACCCGTTTGCCAATTCAGTAAAATGAGAAACAATCAAACGAACGATAATATTGAGGACAGGGCATGCCTGTGCCGTTAGCGTCGAAAGATAAAGGATAAATCCGTGGCAGACCTATCCACGACAGTCAATGGTCTTGAGATGCCCAATCCGTTTGTGATTGGGTCGGGCCCTCCGGGAACCAATGCCAACGTGATCGGCAAAGCTTTCGATGAAGGTTGGGGCGCGGTGATTGCGAAAACGATCTCGCTAGAGGCAGAGAAAGTAATCAACGTCCAACCGCGTTACGCGCGCCTGCGCAGTCGGAAATCAAATGAGATCTTCGGCTGGGAGAACATTGAGCTTATCAGTGATCGAAGCTTTGAAACTTGGATGGACGAGTTCAAACAACTCAAAGACAAGTATCCAGATCGAATTTTGATCGCGTCGATCATGGAAGAGTATCGCAAAGACGCTTGGTGCGAAATTGTTGAGAGGTGCCAAGATGTTGGCGTTGATGCGCTGGAGCTGAACCTTTCCTGTCCACACGGATTACCCGAACGCAAGATGGGATCGGCGATGGGTGTGAACCCGGATCTGGTGGAAGAAGTCACCGGTTGGGCGATGAGCGTCGCCCAAGTTCCCGTTTGGGCCAAGATGACTCCCAACGTTACCAGGATCGAAGACCCAACATCGGCGGCACTCAAAGCCGGCGCCGACGGGATCGCGGCAATTAACACGATTCGAAGCGTCCTTGGAGTGGACTTGGAAAGCCTTCGCCCAGAACCTTGCGTCGAAGGATACACAACGCTTGGTGGCTATTCCTGCCAAGCGATAAAGCCAATCGCGCTTCGTAACTGCATGGAAATCGCAACCTTGATTCGCAGTGAGTACCCTGATCGAACGCTCAGCGGAATTGGTGGTGTCGAAACAGGGTTGGACGCGGCCGAGTTCATCCTGCTTGGATCTGATTGCGTGCAAGTCTGCACCGGCGTGATGAAGATGGGCTACAAGATGGTCAAACCGATGATCGAAGAACTGTCCGGATTCATGGATAAGCACGGATTCAACAACATCGATGACTTCAAAGGGCACAGCCTTCAGTTCTTTCGAACCCATGCCGAGCTGGTTGAAATTCAAGCCAAGGCTCGTGCAGAGCGAAAAGCCGAACATGATGCCAAGATGATCCGTGAAGATACCCAATGGACTGGCGATGATTTCGTCGACCAAAGCGACGCGCTTTCACGCGGTTAGCGGCCGAACCTCCGTTAGAAAACTGAGGCTGCGAAGGGTAACTCCGTAGAACGGGCACTCTAAGAGTGCCCGACCACAGTCAGTCGCTACGGGGCCTCCATGATTAGATGGGAAGTTATCAAGAATCAAAAATGATTCGGTTGACGTGCAATGAATTCTCCGCGCCCGATCGTTCCGACGAATTCTCCGTCGCGGGCTTGAATCTCACCTCGAACAGTGACAACTGATGGTCGACCTTTCATCTCCCAGCCTTCAAATGCGCTGTAGTCTGTCGCCATCTGCTGGGTTTTAACCGAGATCTTGCCACGGTAGTCAGGATCGTAGACAACAAGATCGGCATCACTGCCAACTTGGATCGCACCCTTTTTCGGATACATCCCAAACAGCTTTGCGGCTTGGGTGCTACCTGCGTCAACGAAGGTTTGCAGATCAATTTTTCCTTCGGCGACACCATGGGTATAGAAAAGATTGATTCGATCTTCGACCGAAGGAATCCCGTTGGGGATCTTGGTAAAATCGTCTCTGCCCATCGTTTTTTGATCGCCAAAGTCAAACGGGGCATGATCCGTTGCCACGGTACTGATCAGGCGATTGCGAATCGCGTCCCACAAAATCGGTTGATTTCGGATGTCTCGAATGGGGGGTGACATTACGTACTTTGCGCCCTCAAAGTTTGGTTTTTCGGCATACGTTTTGTCGAGGACCAGATACGGAATCACCGTTTCAATCCAAGCGTTGACGCCCCGGTAACGGGCGGCCTGGGCAGCTCTGAGGGCTCCATCACATGAAGTGTGTACGACATAGACATGGGCGCCTGTCAATTCAGCGAATGTCATCAAGTGCTCAACGCCGGACGTCTCGATTGATTCAGGTCGTGACGGCTCATGATGCTCGGGCCCAGTTTTGCCTGCCGCAATCAATTCGGCTTGAAGCTGCGAAACAGCGATCGCATTCTCACAGTGGGCTGTCACAATCACGCCCAGTTCCTTAGCCAGCTTCAACGTTTTGAAGAGCTCTTCATCGTCAATTCCAAACGCGCCCTGGTAGGCGAGAAAAATCTTGAATGATGAAAGCCCCCGTTTGACCAATTCTCGTAGTTGCGCTTCGACTTCATCATCGTAACGCGTCACGCCCATGTGAAAGGTGTAGTCGACCGCGGCGAGCCCTTCAGCTTTTGATTTCCAAAGCTCAAATGACTCGATGGGTGAATCGGCGCGGCTGGGACAACACATTTCGATTAGCGTCGTTGTACCGCCAACCAGTGCAGCTTTGCTGGCCGATTCATAGTCGTCTTTGGCATACGTTCCCATGAATGGCAGATAGATGTGAACGTGCGGATCGATGAAGCCAGGAAACACCAGTTTGCCGTCCGCGTCAATTGTTTCGACGCCGTCAGGAATTTCGAGGTCACATCCGATGCTTGTGATCGTTTCGTTTTCAACATAAATGTCGGCAACGTAGTCGTCGCTTGCCGTGATGATTCGTCCGTTTTTGATCGCAAGTGACATTAAAGTCTCCAGATTGTTTTGGCCTAATTAAGGAGCTGAGCCAGACCGCCAGATAAAACCGGCTCAGCAGGAGCTTCGCCCTCCCAAGAATCTTTGTTTTGACATTTAACAACCGTGGCTATAGCCCAAACGGTTCCCAACATCACAAGCTCTCCGTGCTTTGCTTTCTTTAAACACAGTACTGGTCGGCAATCGAAATCGCCTGAGAAATAATATCAAGCCCTTGGTCAACTTCTTCCCGAGTCACGTTGAGCGGAGGGGCAACGAAAATCCAGTTCCAACGAACAAACGTAAACATCCCGAGTTCTCGAATCTTGGCCGCCATCCGCGTCGTGGCTTCCATCTCGCAAGGCTGAGCATTCCAAGGAGTGACCGGTTCTCTTGTCTCACGATTCTTGACCAGCTCAATACAACCAAGCAATCCCGTGTTGCGGAAGTCGCCGATCGAAGGATGTTTTTGCTTTAGCCCTTCGACTTGCTGTTCGATGTACTTTCCCATTTCGGCGGCGGCTTCGACCAAGCCGTCTTGTTCGTAGATCTCGATCGTAGCAAGCGCCGCTGCGCAACAGACAGGATGTGCTGAGTAAGTCAAACCCAGCGGCAGTGCCTGATCGGTAAACTGATCTGCGATTTCGTCCGTCACCATCAAACCACCCAGCGGCAAGTACCCCGACGTCAATCCCTTGGCCATGCACATCATGTCAGGCTCAACACCATGATGCTCGACAGCGAACATTTTCCCGGTTCGGCCGAAACCGCTCATCACCTCATCGTCGATCAAAAGGATACCGTGTTGGTCACAGATCTCACGAACCAATGGCCAGTAGTTGGGTGGATACTTGATGCAGCCTGACGAACCGCTTTCGCCTTCCAAAAGAACCGCAGCAACATTAGCCGGGTTCTCGAACTTGACGATACGTTCAAGGGCAGCCGCCGCGTTCTTGCCGCAGTCTTCCAACGACGTGCTGTTCCACGGACAGCGATAGAAGTACGGATTCTCGACGTGGACGTGATTGGGAACCGGGTTGGCGTCCATTCCAAAACGTCGCGGGTCGCCGCCCGCCGACATCGCACCGTAGGTGGCTCCATGATAGGAACGATAAAGCGAAATGATTTTGTTGCGTCCTGTTACGGCCCGGGCAAGTTTGATTGAATTCTCGACCGCTTCAGCACCACCGAGTGCAAAGAAAGTTTTGGACAGTTTGCCGGGTGATATCTCAGCAAGTTTGCGACTAAGTGCTGCGCGTGCCTGGGTCGCCATTCCCGGATAGACGTAACTCAGCTGGTCCATCTGTTCCATCACGGCTTCTTTGATCTGGGGATGGCCGTGACCAATGTTGACGTTCATCAACTGGGATGAAAAATCGAGATAGCGTTTCCCATCACGATCGAAAATATATGATCCTTCAGCTCGCTCGGCGTTGATTGGATTCAAGCCGCCTTGTTTCGTCCAAGAGAACAGCGAATGAGCGAGGCAGTCTTTTACGATTTGGCCGGGGTTTGTCGCTTCGGTATTCATACCAGTGTTTTATCGGACCCCAATTGGCCGGGCAAGCGAGACGAGCCGCTCGCGTTTGGGTTCTAATTAAAAACTATATTGCTCCACTGCGCCAAGCTTTGTGTGAGGCATTCAACCTGAATGATTCCCGTTGCATGGCTCGCATGAATTCGGTTGTGACAAAATGGCTCACAGTTGATACCTAGCGGTCAGTTTGAAATGGAACCATCAATTGCATGTAGGCCAAAATCCGTCGAGGGTTTACAATCTAACTTCTCTCCAAAACAAAGAGAAAAACCTGAGAAATTTTGGGCGATTTTGACTTTCGATTTCGTTTAAGCCAATCAAGTCTTGTCGCAAACCGTCCAACAAAGGTAGCTGCGCTAGTCCGCTGTTACCAATCGCCTTTACATGCTACTCCGAACAGGCTGTAATTTTTTGGAAACATGCTCCAACAACATGAGGCGTTTTGGCGCTATTAGCTCAATGGCACTCACTTTGAACGCTAAAGGGTCTGAAATGGTAACCCGACGCGTGAGCGAGGGAGAAGCTGAAATTGAGTCCCTCGCTAACGCGTCGGGTTACCACTGCCGCTCGATTAAGCGACGCGTCAGCAAAGGACGGTCTTCGGAACGGTCTTCGTCCAAGCTTGGCTAGGATCATCGTCAGACACGATTCGAAATTTCAACAATAGAAACGTAGTTCCAAAGGTTAAAGCTCCCACTCAATGCGATTTAGTTCATCTAAAAAATTGGCTTCCCGAACAATGACTCCATTGGCCGGTCTTTTGATCTTGGTCGTTCTCAATCTGGGATGCGAGCCAAGCAATTCTGGGATCGTTGAACACAAAGTTCACAAATCGCGATCGGGACTCGATGCACTTCGCAAAGAGAAAACAGCGACACTCCCGGCGCAAGCCACCGCGCCGGCTGCCAAAGTAAAGAACCGAATGGCCGTCGCTATTTTCGACAAACCCGACGCAACTTGGTTCTTCAAGCTCAACGGGCCACTAGATCAGGTCAATGCGGCCGAAGAACAATGGCTCACGTTTTTTGATTCGGTCAGTTTTGAAGATGGAAAGCCCAAGTGGGACGCGCCAGAAGAATGGTCGACCGCAGGTCCCAAACCGATGCGATTCGCCACGTTTTTGATCAAAGACTCGGAGGGCTCAAAACCGATTGAGCTGGCCGTTTCTAGCCTTGGTCCCAACCAAGACATGCTGCTCAACGTGAACCGTTGGCGAGGGCAATTGGGGCTTGATGACTTTTCCAAAGACGAACTCGACACCCAGTTGAAATCCAAAAAATCAGAACACGGTGAATTTCTGTTGTTCGATGCGGAGGGAATGGGTTCAGGAACGATGCGACCTCCGTTTGCCGGAGGGGGCAAGGCGCCGTTTGCTCCGTTTGCTGGTGGTGGCGGGCAGACGAGCAAAGCACCTTCGTCAGCAGCAGATTCAGGTCTGGATTTCACTGCTCCTAAAGGCTGGACAAAAGGGAAGACTTCCTCAATGGTTCCGATTCGGCTCCAAAAAGAAGACGGCGAAGCCAAAGTGCAAATCACTGTCATCGAAATGCCGGCTGATGCTAACGAATGGGAACCCAATGTAAAACGCTGGGCGGGGCAGGTCGGGCTTAGTTTTCTGACTGACGAAGAAGTTGCCAAGCATACTTCTGAAATAACGGTCGATGAGATCCCCGGGAAATTGGTCGACCTTGTGGCCGAGTCCAAGTCCGACGACGGTGTGATCGCGGGGATGGTCAAGCGAGACGGATCGGCCTGGTTCTTTAAACTTTTTGGAGAAAAAGAACTGGTCGATCAGAGTCGCGAAGAGTTCGAAGCGTTCATGGAATCGGTTAAGTATCAATAGAAGCGTGTCACGAATCACGACGAGAAAACAATGGCAACAACTTTAAAACCGCAATCCCAAACGAGCTCTGCGTCGCTTGGTCCGACCGACATCGCTCGAGCGATCATCGCCCCGCTGGCTTCTCTCAAGCTAACGGTGTTCCTGTTGGTTTTAGCGGTTGCAATCGTGTTCATCGCGACGCTTGACCAAACACGGGCTGATGTATTTCAAGTCAAAATGAAGCACTTCGACAACCTGTTTGTTCCGGTGCCTTTTCAAACGTTCTTTGTCCCGGCTTGGTTCCCCGATTTCCAAAACGTTCCAGGAACGTTTTACATCCCCAGCGGATTTACAGTGCTGGTTCTGATGTTGATGAACTTGAGTGCTGCGCACATTTTGCGATTCAAACTACAAGCCAAAGGCGGCAGGTTACTGGCTGGATTGGCCGCCAGCATCGTTGCAGGATTCGTCACGTGGGCCATCATTTTCAATGGGCAATCGGCCACCGGATTTCAAACCGACCCCCCAATTCCGTACACGCAAATGTGGATGCTGATGCAGGTTGGATTGCTGGCTATCGCAATCGCGGCCACGTTTGGTTGGTTCGTGATTGGCAAAGGTCGCGTCGCCGAACGAATCGTTCTGGGCACGGGCGCACTGGTGGCTGCAATCACGCTGGGCGTGACGGTTTATCTTGGTCGTCAGGGCTACATCGGCGACTCTGCGATGCGAATCGTGTTCCAACTTTCGCAGGCCACGATCGCTGCTCTGGTCAGCTATGTGGCTTGTTTGCTGCTCTTTAGACGTAAAGCCGGTATCGTTCTGTTGCACTTGGGGGTCGCCGGATTGATGCTCAATGAAATCTACGTCACCAAGACGAATGTCGAGCAGCGAATCACGATCATCGAAGGCGACACGGCTCACCACGCAATCGATGTTCGAGCAACTGAGCTGGCGATTATCGACGTCTCGGATCCAGAATTCGATCAGATTACTTCGGTTGCCGGAGAGAAGTTGATCGGTCAGGAAAAGATCACGGACGAAAAACTTCCTTTCGACGTCGAGTGTGTCGCCTACTATCCCAACTCGGATATCCGCCGCGTCGCATCGCCGGATGAAAACCTCGCGACTGCCGGTATCGGGGGTCGCTTCGAAGCCTACGAAATGCCGTCGGTCGTTGGCACCGACTCGGAACAAACGGTTGATTTCGCTTCGGCGTACGTTGAACTGACTTCAAAATCAGACTCAGCTCCGATCGGGACTTATTTGATCACCCAAAACATCGGTGAATCCGGATCTGATATCGTCGACGTCGATGGGAAAGAGTACCGAATCGCACTGCGGTTCAAAACTCAGTACAAACCCTATTCTCTGAAACTCAACGACGCGTCAACCACTTATTACATTGGCACCACCACTCCTCAGTCTTATGCATCGAAAGTCACGCTAACCGATTTTCGCAATGACATGACCAGCGACCAGGAAATCTGGATGAACAATCCGCTGCGTTACTCCGGTGAGACGTTCTATCAGTCCGGAATGAACACGCTTGAGGATGGCCGCGACATGACGATTCTCCAAGTCGTAACCAACTACGGCTGGATGATCCCATACGTTTGCTGCATGTTCACGGTCGTTGGTTTGATCGCACAGTTTGGGAGCACGCTGCTGAGATTTCTGGAGTCGGCAAGGAAGAAAGAACAGCGTAGGCGAGAGTTGGGCTCAGGTACCGAAAGTCAAGAAGATGGCACTGTCGTCACTGATCCAACTGCGATTGGCCCCTCGAAAATTGACAAACGCATCGTAGATAAACATCGCCCGGTGCCTCTGACCGAGGCTTCCGCGCCGGCCAAACCCAGCTGGACCGGGAAGTGGTTAGTCACTGCAATCCTCGCTGGAATCATGGGGCTTTGGGTTGCTGGAGAGGTTTATAAATCGGCGTCTGGGAAAATCGTCAAAGACGAGATGCGTTTGGACTTGCTGGGCAAGGTTCCTGTCGCAATGAACGGTCGAATCCAGCCGCTTGATTCTTTCGCCAGAAACACAGTTCGCCAATTGAACAAACGCGAATATGTGTTTGACAGAAACGAGAAGAAGCAGCCTGCGATCCAGTGGCTGGCCGATACGACGTTTGAAGCCGAAGGTTACAAGGACTACCGTCTGTTCCGTATCGAGGACCTCAATCTTCTCAGCGCGTTGGATTTGCCAGCTCGTTTCCCCGGCAAACGAGGCGCGTTCCGATACACGCTGGGAGAACTTTTGGACAAAGAATCCAAGCTGAGGGAATTGGTCCCGGATCCGAAAAAGCAAGACAAGAAGACGTGGACTCAAATTCAAAACCGGGCTTATTCCAACGCTACCAAGATCCAACAGGTTTACGGCGCTAAACTCGCATTCGGCGGTCCGGGCCTAAGCGGTGAAGATTTGTTGCTGCGAATCGAGCGAGCTGAAAAGTCGATGTCGTCGCCTTTGATTCCGTTGATCGTGCCAGTCGATAACGAAGAAAAACCGTGGGAGTCGTTCGTTTCGATTCAAAATCAGGCTTGGATGTCAGAGCTAGCCGAGCAGTTCGAATCCGATTCGACGGTGTCACTTGCCAAAGCGATTATCGACAAGGAAGTTCTCCCGGGGCTTCGCGAGGACACGATCCGGCAACGAATCGTCGAACGCTTTCTTTCAGATCCCGATTTTATCAAGGTCATGATTGAGCAAAATGGCGAGTCCGATCCGCGCGTACTGCGTCAGACGATGTTGCGAAACTGGGATCAGATGCCAGAAAAAATCCGCAGCGAATTGGTAGCCGCCGAGGCGCCACTTGTTGATGCAATCATCGCCCAGCAGATGCCAAAGTACATTGAAGTAATGGAAGGCCAGTTGGCGAGGATCAATGGATCATCTGGTAAGATTGCCGATCAGGGTTCCGAACTGGCCGAGTTGCTAATGTCGCTTCGCCCGGATTATCTTGCCGGAAACGCCGAAGGATTCAATTCGACGCTGGAGTCGTATCTTGCCAAAGTCAACCAGACCCCACCGGACGGCATGAAGCCGGGTCGGATTGCTGCCGAAGGCTTTTACAATTGGTTCTCACCGTTTTATGTGGCGATGGTGATCTATCTGGTCGCATTTTTTGTTTCAGTGTTCTCATGGGCTGGTGATAGACGTGGGGCCTTGAGACGGGCGGCGTTTTTCCTGTTGGTACTCGCTTTGGCCGTGCAGATCTACGGATTGATTGCCAGGGTCTACATCTCTGGTCGGCCACCGGTAACCAACCTTTACTCCTCAGCCTTGTTCGTGTCCGCCGCAATGGTTGCGTTGATGTTGGTGGTCGAACTATTGACCAAAATAGGCATTGGTAACCTGATGGCATCTGTGGGTGCGTTTTTCGCGCTGATGTGGGCGTGGACCATGACCATCATCGACGGCGATACGTTTACGGTAATGGTCGCCGTTTTGGATACCCAGTTTTGGTTGGCAACGCATGTGGTGATCATTTCGATTGGCTACTCGGCGACATTTGCAGCGGGACTGCTGGGACTGGCGTTCCTACTGGCCTCACTGTTTTCAACTGCCATGGCAGACAAAGAGACCCGCCGCCTGACAGCCAACGTCATTTACGGAACCGTGTGCTTCGGTTTGCTGTGTAGCTTTTTCGGAACCGTTTTAGGTGGACTTTGGGGTGACGATTCCTGGGGCCGGTTCTGGGGCTGGGATCCAAAAGAAAACGGGGCACTGATGATCGTGCTTTGGAATGCCGTTGTGCTTCACGCTCGCTGGGGAGGTATGGTTCGCGAACGCGGGATGGCAGCACTGGCAGTGCTGGGCAACGTGGTCGTCCTCTGGTCATGGAAAGGCGTCAATGCGATGGGCGTTGGACTCCACGCTTACGCAGCAACCGAAGACGACACTGTGGTTAAGATGCTTTACCTGGGAATCGCGCACATTGTTATTGCGTGTCTCGTTTTAGTTCCAAGTCAACTTTGGAACAGCTACAAAGAAGACCCAGCAGCCAAGCTGAAGGGTTGACCGTGGCTACGTCAGCCGTTTTGGAGTTTTAGCGCTAGCCACGTTATTGCATGTTCAACCGTTGTTAACACCGGCCAGCGCCCAATGGCCTTACTTTGTAGCGGTGGAGCGCAAGCTCCCCGGTTTTATTCGAGCGGAACTCTGAGAAACCGGAGGGCTCGCGTCCAAACGCTACAATTTTGCAGGCGAAACAAGTGCCATTGGGCCTAACGCCCAAACGTCAACAACGGCTCAAGTTGTGGGGCATGCTCTAACGAAGAATCGGATAACCAGGTTGGTCGACGACCCGGTTTGCCCAGCGTTCAAGAACGGCTTCTTTAATCGCTTCGCCGGGCGCGAACTGCCGCGTAAAGTTGAACAATCGGTTCTGACTGATTCGCATCCGAGGCGAGTTGCCCTGCGCGATGAACGCGTTCCAACGAGTGAAATCACCTCGCTCGAAAAAGCAATCGTCCAGTTCGATTGTTGCGAAACGATCCTGATCCGCCGGAATCGCCAACGTCGCTTCCAGATCAACTCTTTCGAAAACGCCGTCGACCGCGACTTGGGATTCTCCTTGAGTCGGAACCAACTCCAGCGCTCCTCGAAAACGCGACTTGGTGCCCAGCGTTGAGACGATACCCGGCACGCAGTGTGCCGCCAACCAACATGGCACGGCAGAGTTGTTGGTCTCGAGAGTAAGCAATTGGCCGTACTCTTTTGTTCTGGAAATCTGGCAATTCACCAACTTCTCGCCGGCGTCCGAATCGGGAACTTTGAAGTTTGCGACGCAAACCGTTCCGTCAACTCGGGGAAAGATATCCAATTGAAGGTCCGACAACGGGAACTGAGAAAGATACTCATGATCGTTTGGTAGAACTGAATCGGGCGCTTGGCTGATCAACGCGTCTTTGCCGAATCGAATCTGCCAAGGCTTGTCGACACCGTGGGAACGAATCAGTTTTTGATTGACTGTTTGAACCAGGCTGGTGAGCCCTTGATTGGTGAGTCCCTGAACGCGGTAGGGAATCGAAACGATGTTGCTTTCAGTTCCAAATTCGATTCTTGCTTCGACTGCTTTGAATAGCGTTCCGATTTCTGGATCGGAGAATTCAAGCCCTCGAAGGATCGTCACGTAGGGACCGGGAGTCTCAATCGAATCAATGCTTGTCTCAACGCCAAGTTTGGCGCGAAGCGCGAGCTCCCAGCCTCCGGAGGTCTGCGGATGACAGATCCAATAGCCAACAACTGAGGTCGGCAGGACGCAAAGCAAGAAAAACAGGAATTGGCAAAACAGTCGCCGGTGGTTATCGCTCATCAGCTGACTTCCTTGTCAGGGCTGGTTGAATGGTCGTATTGGAAGATCCGCGCGATGTTCCTTGAAGTACAACCACTAACGGAACGCACAATTCTGAAGAGTTTGCTCAAAATCGCCAATAACAATTGGGGCGATCGGTGCTATCACCGGGCCCCAGCAAGTCAGCCCCAGTTAACCGACCCTTGCAGCGGTAACGATTCCATTGACGATATCGAGCAAGATTCCGTCGGGACGGTAGACTGCTGTTAAAACGATACCTACGCCATCCCGTGACCGGACGACTGGTTTGAAATTCAGGGCGCGAGCACGAGACATGGCTTCTGCTTCACTTAGTCCGATCAAACTTGACAACACATCCTGATTCGCACTCTTTCGCACAGCCATTACGGTGTACTGCTCGACTTGTCCGTTTCGCCAATTCCTCAACTGGATTGTAGTAGGCTGATTGGCCGAGCCAGTCATGGAGGCCAATATATATCTGAGTGTCTCAACGTTGGGAGTTGGATTGCCGTTGATTGAGACGATTACGTCTCTGCTTTCAGCATTCACCAATTGTCCTGTACTGCTTGATAAACGGGTCATGGGACTGTTGGGGATGACCGATTGGATTTCGACACCATACACCGATTCAGCCGGATAGAAGCCCAGTCGGTAGCCTTGTTGTCCGTAACAAGACGTGACCAAACAGGCACAAATCAATAGGCAGAAAACGAAACATTTAGGAAAGAGAGAATGGAACATTTGATAAGTCCTTGAAGCAAAAACGGAGGGTTTATTTGATTGGAGGGTAATCCTTTTGAGTAGTAACGGACGTCGCAGGATCTTATTAGACAAAATTCCGAGCCAATACTTCAATTTCAATGGTACCTCTTGGTTCCTGTCAAAAAGTTCGTGGATCACTTGTAGCTTTAATAGCGGATTGATATAGTTCATCCAACACTCAACCGAGAAAAACAATGGTCAAACACAGGTTCATGATCGAACGTTTCTTCACAGCTGATGCGGCAGCGTCACTGTTTGAATCTTAGCTGCGCGGTCCGATCGGTTGCCGATCACCCAATGTTTATAAAACCGCAATCTCCTTCCCAACAGCAGCAATACAATGCGCGAAATGCTTGATGACAAGCTTCAGCGATTTGAAGAACTTGAAACACAACTAAGTGACCCCGAAGTTCAAGGGGACTCGAAAAAAATGGCTGCGGTGGCGCGCGAGCATGGCTCACTAGCCAAGCTGGCGACCAAGTACCGTAAGTTTCAAAACACGATCTCCGAGATTGACGAAGTCAAAGAGATGGCCAAGTCAACCGATCCCGAAGAACGGGAGATGGCCGAAGACGAATTGAAGTCCTTGATGGAAACTCGGGAAACGCTTTGGGATGAGCTCTTGGAGATGACCATCGGTGGCGAAGACGCCAACCGCTCGCGCTGTGTGATGGAGATTCGCGCCGGAACTGGTGGAGACGAGGCCGCTTTGTTCGCCCACAACCTGTACGAAATGTACAAGAAGCATTGTGAGATCAAGAAGTGGAAATTCTCGGCTCTCGATTCAAGCATCACCGAGTTGGGCGGATTCAAAGAAGTCACGATCTCAATCGAAGGCGAAGGTTGCTACCGCGAGCTGCAATATGAAAGCGGCGGTCATCGCGTCCAACGTGTTCCCGATACAGAAACCAAAGGGCGCGTTCACACCTCGGCTGCGACGGTTGCTGTCCTTCCTGAGCCGGAGGACGTGGAGATCGACCTCAAGCCTGACGACTACGAAGTGGAGCGCTACGCCGCCAGTAGCGGGCCCGGTGGTCAGCACGTGAACAAAACGGCGTCGGCGATTCGGATTACCCACCACGCTACCGGCGTTGTTGTTAAGTGCTTTGAAGAAAGATCGCAACACAAGAACCTCGCCAAAGGGATGCGAATCCTCAAGTCAAAGCTCTACGATCATTTCCAACAACAGGAAAACCAACAACGCTCCGATCAACGAAAAAGCCTTGTTGGATCGGGTGATCGTAGTCAGAGAATTCGGACTTACAATTTCCCGGAGAACCGGGTCACCGATCATCGCATCGGTTTGACGCTTTACAAGCTCGACCAGATCATTTCCGGCTCAGTTCAAATGCTCACCGACGCATTGGTCGATCACGATCGTAAGGAATTGCGTTCGTCGATGGGCGCGTTGGATTAGTTGGACAGCGGCAAGCGTTCAGTGCAATAAGAAAGCAGTAAACGAAGCGATGTCAGACACAACTTCGACTCAATGGACGATCCAACGTCTGCTCGAATGGACGACTGAGTTCTTTTCGAAATCGGAATCCAGCAGTAGCCCGCGACTGGAAGCCGAAACGCTGCTGGCCGAAGCCCTCGGATGTCAGCGAATCGAACTCTACACACGTTTTGCCGAAGTCCCCGACGAAGCCAAACTGGCCGAATTTCGGGCTTGGGTCAAACGCCGCGGGGCGGGGGAACCGGTGGCTTACCTAGTTGGGCATCGGGAGTTTTATTCGCTGAAATTCGCCGTAGATGCAAATGTTCTGATCCCAAGGCCCGAAACCGAACACGTTGTTGTCGCCGCGCTCGAAGCCGCCAAACAACTTGATACCAACCCGATTCGCATTATCGACGTAGGCACCGGAAGCGGTTGTATCGCCATAACGTTGGCCAAGCAGTTGACCGACGGCAAAACCGATTGCAAAATCGCAGCGACCGACATTTCCGCCGACGCGCTCGCAGTCGCCAAGGCCAACGCCCAGTCACATGAGATCGAAGATCGAGTTAGATTCTTCCAAGGCGACCTGCTCGACGCGCTTCCATCGGGCAGCGAACCAGTACACTTGATCGTCAGCAACCCTCCCTACATTGGCGAGTCGGAGATCAACACCGTCGATGGGCAGGTAAAAGAACACGAGCCTGCGATCGCTTTGTTTTCAGGTGAGTTCGGAACCGACATTATCACACGGCTTGTTGCTGACGCGCCCAAGTACCTGCTGCTAGGCGGCTTTCTGATCTTTGAGACCAGTCCGATCGTGATGGACAAGTGTGTTGAACTGGTCGAGTCCAATTCAGAGCTTGAAAACGTTGACGTCGTGAAAGACTTCAGCGGCCATCGGCGCGTGGTGGTTGCTCGGAGAATCTGAATCCTCACGCCCGAGGATGAAACTGCTTGTGCACTTTCTTAAGCCGCGATTGGTCGACGTGCGTATAGATTTGCGTCGTTGCGATGCTGGAGTGACCAAGCATTTCCTGAACGCGGCGCAAATCGGCGCCGCCGGCCAAGAGGTGCGTCGCAAAGCTATGACGCAGCGTGTGTGGACTGACCGAAATCGAGATACCCGCAATCGCCGCGTACTTCTTTACCAGTTCCCAGATCGCTTCACGCCGTAGTTGGCGACCGCTGCGCGAGAGGAAAACCCAATCGGTCTCGTCGGGACGATTGGATTCCAGCCGAGGTCGCTGTTTCTCAAAGTATAGATTCAATGCGTCGATCGCCGCCTCGCCCAGCGGAGTCAAACGTTGCTTGCTTCCTTTTCCATGGCACTTGCAATAACGCTGGTCCAGATGCAGATCACGAACCCTAAGGTTTGATATTTCAGACGCCCGGCAACCGGTGGCGTACAACATTTCCAACAAAGCGCGATCGCGAAAGTGATAGATCTCAACACGTTTGGGAGCCATCAGGAAACGATCGACTTCGCCGGGCGACATCACGCTGGGGATTCGTTGCCATAGCTTCTGACTCCCAAGAAGTTCGACTTTGTTGTCGACCAGCACCCCTTCGAGCTGAAGGTAGCGAAAGAACATTTTGACGGCCACGATATGCCGCGCGACCGAAGTCGGAGCAAGATTCTGAGTGGTCAGAAAAGCCATAAAATCGGAGAGCTCGGTGACGGTCAGCTTTTGAATGCTGCGATCGCCCAACCACTCAATAAAGCGTTTCATATCGCGGGTGTAGGCCATCACCGTGTTCTCGGCGAGGTTGCATTCGGATCGCAGATAGTCGGTATAGGCCGCGCTCCAGCGGCGAGCCGAATTGGATTGACTGAGCGGCTGAACCGATTTTGACTTGAGTCGACGGAGTTTACTTTTTCGAATTTTCTTCATCGGCTCAGTGTGTTGTCGAAAATCTGAAGGAATTCGGAGCCAATCGTTTTGCATGGCCATAATTAAAACGAGTGACGTCATGTAAGCGTTGCATCCCTTGCTTACTAGGGTTTTGCATCAGTTTCAGCAACATGCTTGTAGTACCGCCTTTAGGCGGCGCAGCATGATTCCGGCTAAAGCCGTCACTACAAACGGATAACGATGCGAGTTGCATCCCTCGCTTACGCGTCGGGTTACCAACCCCAGGGAATACTTTGTAGGTCGAAGCTACCCACCCAATCTGGTTGGGATTCACATTTATCTCATCGGAATATCACACTCGATACAAACGACGAAGTGAAAAAGTTACGGTTTGGACGGACACAACATCCCCAAACAACAACTTGCAAAGCACAACGAGGTTGTGGTTTTATTAGCCGTTTGGGCGATAGCCCCGGTTGAACTGCCATTAACCGAGGCTATAGCCAAAACGGCTGAAGTTGTCAGAGAATGTTTTGAAAAAATCACAGCCTCAACCTGCAAAGCGCATTGAGAACTGCCCCGTCCATCGTTTGTCGCATTGACGACACAACAGGAACAACCGGCAAAGTAGATCCGACTACGATTGATCGCTTTGCAGATCCGACGCGTGCTTGCCACCGTTACGGCGTAGCAACTCGAGACTTCGGAATGCTTTTGACCGACGACGACACCGACGCAGCAATCAAGCTTTTGCCGTTGGTGTACAGCCAACACGCGTCATGCAAAAACGAATGGTTCGGAAACCGCGTGGCGTTTGCGGTTAAGCGCCGCCCGAGTTGTCTTTGAACTTGATCTTCTTGATCAGTTTCTTGACTGAACCGTCGGGCAGAATCTTGCCCGAGACACGTTCGATTGCCTGAACGGTGTAGCGGTATTTTAGCTCAGGCGCGATGTCGAACTCGACCTCGGTTTCTTTACCCTCTTCAGGGTTGCCTTCACCAGCAAGCTTTTCTTCAATAACCTTGGTCAACTGAGCGTACATCGTGTTGGGATCGGAAAAAGTCGCGTCATCATCGACGATGATGCTTTGGATGATACCATTGGCTCCCGAGGCGAGCGAAACATTGATGACTGTCGGAAAGTCGTCTTCCATCGACTCTTCCTGATTGACGCTGGCCAGTGGCATCTTGACGGTGAAATCGCCTTCCATTGCGACGACTTTGAACGTCATGATGAAGAAAACAAGCAACTGGAAAACGATGTCAATCATCGCAGTCATGTTGAGCCTAATTTCTTCAGGCGGTTCGGAACTCAATTTCACAGCTGACTCCTGGCGAAGGTTCTCATTGATTCTTGACGCGCAAACTGAAGCTCTGCAGTTCCGAATCCTGGCACTTGGAGATCAACCTCTGCACCAACCCGGTCGGCGTATCCTGATGCGACCGGATAACCACAGCTATGTCACCCGGATTGCTAACGCCTTCGCGATTGGCACTGTTGATTTCCTGACGAAAAATCGGCCCCATCCCATCGATCGTCGGGACCGCTTCACCCTGAAATTTGACACTTCCACCCGGTTCAAGATTGAGGATGATCTGGTAGTCAGGCCGGGTTTCTGGCGGAATAGCCAGTACACTACTAGGCAGCGAAATTTCTTCTGCGCGATCGACTTCGGAAAAGTTAATCAGCAGCATAAAAAATGCGATCAACTGAAACGTCATATCGATCATCGGCGTCAGGTCGCCTTCGAGGATCTCAGAGCTTTTCTTTTTGGCGAACTTCGGCATTATTCTTTCTTCTTCCCGACTTTTTCAAACCGCCCCATCAAGTTCTCACTCGTGATGCCAACTTCAAGGACGAGTTTCTGAACGCGATTTCGCAAAATGTTGTAAGCCAGAATCGCAGGAATCGCGATCGCCAAACCGATCAACGTTGTCAACAAAGCGGTCGAAATACCTTCGGCCAGCTTGTTAGGGTCAGGAGTACCACCACCGTTGGCGATGGTATAGAACGAATTAATCATTCCGTGGACGGTTCCGAACAGTCCAATCATCGGAGCGATCGTTCCGATCAACGCCAGATAGCTCAGCCGATGATCGAGCTTCATGTTTTCTTCGGCACCGACTTCTTCCATCGCCGCGACAGCATGCGGGTAACTACTGGAAAGCTTGGCCAGTCCCGCCGAAAGCACATTGCCCAGAAACGACTCGTCTGTTTTGGAAAGCTCGTAGGCTTCCTGGTATTGCTTCTCATCCAGATGCGCTTCAAAGCCGTCAACTAGATGCTGCGGACAAACATACTCACGTCGGGCCGAGAGGACGTTCATGATGAACAACGCGACAAGAACGAATGAAAGCGTCAGGAACACGAGGATATATAGCAAACCAAGCGACTCGCCAAGCCAGCTCAACAACGACTGCTCCTCGGCTGCCGCAGTTGCGCCGCCGTCTGCGGCCGCGCCGGCTTCTTGAGCAAACGCAATCACACCCGATTCCATGATCGGACTTGGAAACGCAAAGACTGCAAAAGTAATAGCGAGAATCAAACACTTGACCAGCGTTGGTAGCCAACGACTGGATCGTTCAAGGTTCGTATCATATTTCGCCGCAGATTTCGGCGATTCAACAAACTGCATAGCGACAGTCTCCAAGTCTTCAGTTGAGTGATATGTTAGGTAAATTGTTTTCTGATTTTCTCGACGGCGATAAGTCATTGTAATCGCCGTTTTTAGATGTGAAACCATTACAGGGCATAACTCGGCAAGACTAAAGCTTACTGGCCCAGTATGAGTTACGGTAGCGCTCTTTGAGCAGGTTACGAGCTCGGTTGGCCCGGTCAGTTTCTTCCAGCTTAGGCCAGAGCAACGCCAACCGATAAGCTGCCTCGGCGTGAGCTTCCGACTCGGAGGCGTACAGCAACTCGGTATGCAAGTAGGCGTGCGAAGCTTCCTTAAGCCGACCAGCCTTTTCATGAACGCCACCCAGTGCGTTGTAGAGATGAGCAAATAGCTTTTTGTTATCCGAATTTTCTTCTTTGATGATTTTCTCAAGCTGCTTTTGAGCCTGATCAGGATTGCCATTCAAACCAGCGATCCTCGCCAGTTCGCAAGCCGCCAATAGCTTGTACGTTTGACTGAGGTCGTCATTAGACTGGACTGCGGCAATTGCCTTGAACGACGCTTCTGCCTCGGGAAGTTTGTTAAGCAGAATCTGCATTTGCCCAGCGTGGAAATGCCCTTTGAGCTTGTACTCCAGCCAACTGGAGCCTTGCAGTTTTTTGAACTCGTTTTCCGCCAAATCAGGCCGGCCAACGGCAAACGCCAAGCGGGCAAATTGGTCTTTGGCGGGAGTTATGTGAAAGCTGTTGGCGTGGGTTTTGATAAACTTGCCGACCTCACGACCGGCATTTTGAGGTGTAATACCTCCACCGCGAAGTGATATTTGGGCTGTGGAAAACGCACGAATAAAGTCGATCTCCTGTTTGATATTGGGATCGACGTTGACCTTGATCTTGTTCAACTCCTCCAATGCATCGCCAAACTGACCGTCCTCCATCGAGTCACGAGCTCGACCGACTCCGAGTGGTTCTTTCCCGTAAGTGACTTTTTGAATCAGCGAAGCAGGAACCTCTGCATTGTTGATCGTCACACCATTGGCAGTTACCTCAGTAATCCGACCGTTGACCTTAGAAGCCCGTCCGTCTTCACGCAGTTTGTAGACCGCGTCCTGGGCGTTTAGGATCGTTTGGGGCAACGCGAAAACCAATCCGGCAAGCACAACTGTCAAAAGGATACGTTTAATTGTTTTCATAGTTTGCGATAAAGTCATTGGTAATGATGTCAAATTTCAATTTTCAATTTCGGTGCGTCGATGAGGTTCGTTCGTCCTCTACTTCAGCGCCGCTTTAATGCGGACCTCAAGCTCTTCGAACTTCTTGGCCCAGTTGCCCATTCCAGCGAAAGTCGGATCTCGCTTACGCTCGTTGGCGATTTCTCTGCCAGCCGATTCAATCGCGCCAGAATTTTTTGCGAGAATCCCGTATTCCAAACGGCACTCTGCAACATGGTAAAGTGCGTTGAAGAATGTGCTGCGGAACTTCTCGTTGGAGCGCGTCGCCAAGGCGATTTTTTTCCAACCCCAAATCAGTTTCTTTTTTCGCTTGGTCTTGGGATCTTTAAACGAACCGGTTCCGTTGGTCGCTGCGGCGTATTTGTCGGGCATCTTTTTCGCTTTGCCCCAAGCTTGAAGTGTTTCACAGGCTTCGATTTGAACGTTGATCGCGTTGGTGTTTCGGCGAAGGATTTCGGACAACTGCTCAACGGCTGTTTCGTAATTTCCCGCTCCGCGCTGCGACAATGCTCGCTGAAGCTTGAGCTTGGACAGCATTTCGGCTTCTTGAGGGTCGCCCTTGAATCCCATCTTCTCAACGGCATCGAGGGCATCGACCGCACTCTGAAACAACGGCTGCGACTCTTCTGCCATTTCCGAAGCAACCAATGATTCGCCGACACTGCGTAGCGTTGAACCGGCCCACATGATTGTTTTTGGGTCCTCGGATTCTTTGGCAATCGAACCTAGAAAAGTTGACAAAGCCCCAGCGAACTCCTTCTTTTCGTCTTGAGAAGTCAACGTGTCAAAGTCGTTCTTCAGTTCTTTAGCGATCAGTTGATAAATAACCGTGATTCGCGTCCGGTCTTTGGGGTCATTGCTGGCCTCGAGTTCCTGTCGCATCGCTGCGATCACGCCGCTGGCTTTGTTGACCCATTTTTGTTTGTCACTACCGGTCTTCATCGCCGCCAAGTAAGTCTTGATTGCGGTGCGATAGGTTTCGCGCGAGTAGATTCCGGCCAACGGCGTGTTGGAAATCGCCGGGTGTTTTTGTTTTACCAAGTCCAGCGGCGCAATCGCCGCCGACTCAAGCTGAGTTACGGCTTTGCCGACCTCTCCCGTTAACACGTAGGCATCGACCAGCATCAGTGCACCTAGAGCGGTCTCGTAATCGAGATTACTGACATCCGCCCCCGCAACACCCTGAGCCATGTAGCCTTTGGAATTGTTAAGCTGTTCTTTAAGCGAAGCAGGATCTTCTCCGGCAGACAACTTGTTTTTGAGATCCGACCACATCCACCGCCCAACTTTTATCGCAAGTGGATTTCGATAGGGCGAGCCTTTAGGGACCTTCAAGAAGTACTTTTCGGCAGCCCCGAAATCCTTTTGGATGATCGACATTCGCGTCATCGTACTGGCGGCCGAACCGGCTTCTAAAGATCCACTCCAGCGGTCGATCACTGAGTTACAAGCGTTGACTAACCGGGTTGATTCGAACTCTTTGTCTTCACTCTTGGCGGAGTCGAGCATACTGGAATAGCTTTGAATCATCAGCGGCATCGCCTGCTGGGTTCCGGGGACCGTTGGATACTTGGCCAACAGGTACTCGCCGATCAGTGCCGACTCGAAATATTGCCGCGATGCAAAATAGCAAAAACTTTGCAAGAATCGGACGTTATTGATGTCAGCTCGAACTGTGGTGTCGTCGGCCAATTCCAATGCCAAGTCCAGCAATTTCAAAATCCCATCGGCTTGCTCACGAAGCAGAACCATTGCATCGTCAAACTCGGTTTGCAAAGCCGCTTTTTTGGTCGCGTCTTTTTCGGATTTTAATTTCTTACGAAGCGCGTTGACTTCGTTGGACGCCAATTCAAGATCGCCCAACATGTCTTTGGCTCTTTCACGAGCATCACCAAAACTCTCGGGAGCCTTGAGGTTTGGGTCGACCGGCGCCCGCATCGAGATGTTCCACTCGGACGCCAGCTGCACCGCTCGGTCACGGTACGGACCTGAAACTCGCGACACGCTCTTGAGCAACCTGCCGGCGTCACGGGCCATGTCATCAGATGCCTTCTTGGCCCCTGGTCCGCCTTTCTTCTTAATCGCCTCGGCGTTTTTGTGCTGGGCGATGGCCAACTCGAGCATCACACGCAACCACCTCTGGTCTCGCATCTCGTTACGATTGAGCACCTTAACGGCTGGCTCAAGCCGCTTGACGACCTCAACGTGCGGGTAAGGCTTCACCTTGCTCCAACAATCGGCCGCCAGAAAATAGCCATCAAGCTTAAGCGGTTTGAGCGAACTGTTGTTACCCAACTCAAAGATATCGTTCAACAGCTCCAGCGCCAGTTTGTAATTGCCAAGTTTCTGTTCGCACCTAGCCGCAAAAACACATGACTGAAGACCAGCATGTCGTCGCCGGTAGTCATCGTAGACGTCCTTGTAGATGGTCGCAGCATCGACCAGAAGCTTTTTTGCCTTTGGGTCGCCCTCGGGATAAGTGTCAGCAAGCTGCTCGGTCACCATCGGCAGTCGCAGACGAACTCCAACGTACGCACCCTGCAACTGTTTCAATTTCTTTCCACTAGCCGGATCTTCCGGGTCGATCCGGTATGCCTCAGGATCCGCCGGGTCGATCAAACGCTTGAGTTTGGCTCTGGCCTGTTTGTAACTCTCCATCGACTCTTTGAGCGTACCTTTGGCTTTGTTTCGAAGCTCAGTCTTCTCACCATCGGTTGCGCGATCTGATTTGGTTTGCCGCAGGTAGATATCCGCGCGCTGGAACAGCAAGTTGCCTTGATACCGAAGCGTTCGGGCACTGACCTCTAGGGATTGATTCTTGGAAGCATACTCAGTGAGTAGTTTCTGGGCTTCGTCGAGCCTCTCTTCGAGCAAACCGAGATTGCTAATTCTGGACGAGCTTGCGATCAGAACTTCGGCTTTTTCAAACGGAAGCGAAGCACGAAACTCGCTGGTGATCAAATCGCCTTTCTCAAGGTCGGATAAATAATCGATTGCAATGTCGTAGTATCCGGCATCACGCAGGGCTTCCAGAAAAACCTGAGCAGGTTCCTCCGCTTGCACAGCACAAACGGGAGCAATCAAAATCGCCAACGTGGCCATCAACAAAGAAAGTCTCAACACGACTCGCCATCCCTTTTTTTGACTTTGTATTCTCGAAAAACTGACAATCTCGCTGGCTTTTTTGAAACTAATGGCGAAACTATTTTTAACGTAAAAAAACGGTTTCACAATCGTCAAATCAAAATAGACTTACATCTTCCACGATCTGAAGCAGCCATAGCATCGACAACTGAGGTTCATCACCCAATAGCTTGTGCGCGAACCAAAGAGATGCAAATGTGGAAGGGATTGTCGAATCGAGACGGGCGGAAAGGTTTCTATATTGTAGTACGTTTTCCGAACCATGGGCAGTGTATTTCCCGCCGCTTTACCGTCGTCAAAGACATTGACCAAGGGTCTCGATTTCGAAAATGTTGACTAAGATCCCTGAGCACATGAAAATCGAAGCCAAAATTTTGCCCGAACTTAAACCACAAATCCCGAACGTTCGTTCACTGTCGATACGAGACGCTTGGCAGAAAGCTCGGCAATCTACAACCACTTGCCGGCCATCTCGATCCGGTTCGGTCAGGCTCGAAGTGCCCAAGATTTTCGTGCTGATAGCCATGCTGCTGTTGGTTATCTACGCGATGCACGAAGCCGGCAAGCCCGAAAATTGGGAGTGGATGGGTTTCAAAAACCAAGTCATTGGCACCAATGCGGCCAACTCGGAAACCGATCCATTGCCAGGGCAAACAGAGGGCTTTGTCCGGAGTTTAAACGAAGAAGAATCAACGTTTCGATCAACGACTGGCACTTCGAAATCTTCAGATCGTTACAACAAGTCCCCCGACAGTTCATCCCAAGACGACACGATTGCTTTCCAGACGGACCTCAGCACGATCAGGTCGGCGCCCCACGACGGAGCGAGCAACCCATCGGTCGGGCGGTCATCGGAAATTGCGTCGGAGTTTTGGCGCTCCATGCTCGGCAAGATGAATCCGGAAAATCAATCGACGTTCCTGAAAATGGTCAGGACGATGCGCCAAGGTGAATCGCTTGCCCCGGAAGTTCAAGCCTCATGTGCCTCGTTGGTGAAAACTATTTCTCGCAGCCGAGACCGATATCATCAACAGCTTTTTGATCAGCTCGCATTGACCGCCGACGGAACCGAGGAAAAGAAGAACCTCTCTTCCGACCTGTTCGAGTCACAATCGATTTGGGAACAGAAGATCCTTCCGGCTTTCAATTCGCTGGTCAAAGGACAAGACTTTTCCGTGGATCAGCTTCGGGCGATCGAACGACTTCAATCGACGATCGATCCGATCTTGTTCGATCAAGTTCAAGACAACACCGCGATCGGCTGGGCAGGAGATGCTGGGGCATGGACACGAATTTGGGACTTCGTTCTCGGAAACTCTGGCGCGATGCTGAACACCAACCAACCAGTCACATTCAAATCAGTCACTAGGATTGAGTTGATGAGCCAACCTCGATTCTATCGAGGCCAATCGATCAAAGTCGAAGGCTGGGCAAGGGCGGGGCGAAAAATCGAACTCGCCAAGGATTCCCAGCTTGGGATCAAGCACCAATACGTGCTTTGGGTGCGCCCCAAAGAAACCAAGCAAGGCCCATACTGTATCTATACAAATATTCTTCCCGCCGAATTCCCAGAGCTTACGACACAGTTCAAAGACATCAACGAGCACGTGCAAGTCGATGGTTATTTCTTCAAGATCCGAACCTACGTCGCCGCCGATAAATCAGCAACCACCAGCCCCGTCATCGTGGCTTCGGGGATGAAGCGAATTGCTCCGGTTGAACACACTTCGGTTCACAATTGGCAGCCATCCCGCACAATGTTCATCTGCGCACTTGTCTTGATGCCGATTCTGGCGACAGCGATTGCCTGGTGGGCTTATCAGTCTTCTCAAACCCAACCCTACCAACCAGGTAAAACAACGACAAAAAAGATCAACCAGACCTTGGGGGCTCTAAAATCCGACCCCAACGTTCAAACCACCCATGAAAAGATCATGGCGCTTTACGATTCCGATCTTTATGAATCCGATCCAGGCGGCGCAGATGAAAACCAAGACGAACTTGAAGAAGACGATGAGTAGACCGTCGATCAAAGGACGCAGATTCTCAGTTGAAAAAGTCCTTTGCTCGACGAATTGTTGGGCGATTTGTTTGGCGATGTTCTTTGCGTTTTGCCCCCAAACGCTTCTCGGTCAAATCCACAACGAAAAACCGCTGGAACTGTCGGGCTATTCGCTCAGCGAAGCCTACGACATCCAGGACGGAACAAAACTGGATCTTGATGACCCGCTGATCCTCAAGTTGATTTACCGCGTCAAAAAGACGTCGCCTAAAAGTCGACTCCAGTACAGCCGGTACTCCAAAGACGTTACCTGGGAACAACTAAACGCTAACACCCAGGATTATCGGCTGTGGGTTTTCGATCGCAATGTCCGCTTAAAGAACATTACCAAGCATCGTTTCGCCACGGCAGAGAAGGGCGAAACTGTCACTGGCGTTTATGTATGTCACTGCGTGAACGAGCACCAACAACCATTGATCGTGCTTTCCCGCTCGGTGCCTAGCGCGCTGCCAATAGACACGAGTCTTGACGAACCGATTAATTTGACAGGATTCCTGCTCGCCTGCCGTTTGACTACCAACGACATTCAAGAAATTTCTTCCGTCGAAAAAGGCAACGAAAGCAACGCCGAAAACCAGAGCAGCAACTCTACCGAAGCTAACCCCCAAGTCAAAGCATCCAGCGCAGAAGATTCGGAACCGCGCACCAAGGGTTCACCGGTATTTATTGTCGACCGTATCGCGTGGTATCCCGACCAGGTTGTCGAACAACGGAGCAACCGATCGCATGTCGCATTGGCTCAAGCCGGCATGGACATCGGGTTGTTGGATCTGGTTCGCAAGAACAACACGCGGAAGCTTGGCCTTGGAGATTCCGAAGCGTTCTTCCAGATGATTGGCGCCGCCAATCGCTTGGTAAAAGAACCCGAACTTGACAATCGGATCGGGTTCATCGACATGATGACCGACGCGAAATCAAATTTTGGAAATGGCTCCAGAATAAAAGGCGTCGTGCGCAGCTGTTCGAAGGTCAACATCTCCAATGCCGATGTCGCCAATCGAATCGGCGTTTCGAAGTATTTCCAGCTAATGGTTTTCCCGAATCTTGACGGCCGAACAATCAAAGTCAAAAACAAAAAGGGAGATGACCTCGAGTATTCCAGATTTCCGATTACCGTTTGCTGCCTTCAGCTTCCGGATGGTCTCTCGCCGACAGACGTTGAACGGAAACCGTTTTTGATCGACGGCTTCTTCTTTCGATTCTGGAAATACCAATCCGACAAGACCGATGCCGCAGGAGCGCCTGGCCAAGTCAGTCCGCTGATCATTGCCAAGACGCTTATCCCGATCAAGTCCCAGGAGGGTCGCCTGAATTTCTTCCTACTCAGTTTTGTTAGCGCGTTGATCGCCGGTTTTACACTTATGGTTTGGTGGTACCGCAGTGTCGATCGCAACCGCCAGAGCCCTGGCCAGAAGATCATTGATTCGCTTCCCGAGCAACTCGACGTCTCGGGAATCGAGCAATAGCGATAACTCGTTTCAGCGGGTTTAGACTAGCCAAACACTACCCACGCAAGGCCTTGGCCGCGCCAAAGATTTCGGGGTTACCGAGTACCGAGTACTCAGTGCTCAGTAGGATTTCGTCGGAAACGAACATTCTGCCGTTTGTAACCATCGGTTCACGAGCCGACCGCTGCATTGCTATTTTCGAATGCTGTTCAAACGTGCCTTCAAGGAATTCCTAAACGAGCTTCAGTAAAAAGAGCGTTGACCTCCGTGACTGCCCCAATGACCACTTGAACTTCCGCCATTCCTGCGAGATATTCAACGCTTCTTTAGCTCGCTTAATTTGAGGAAATTTGATGAAAACTCCGGTTCGAGTCACAGTTACAGGTGCCGCAGGCCAAATCAGTTATGGCTTGCTGTTTCGGATAGCGGCTGGAAATATGCTTGGCCCAGACCAGCCCGTCATCTTGCAGCTCCTCGAAATCCCGCCAGCCATGAACGCCCTAAAAGGCGTTGTGATGGAGCTGGAAGATTGTGCCTTTCCGTTGCTCGATAGTATCGTAGCGACCGATGATCCCAATGTCGGTTTTGGCGACTCCAATTACGCACTTCTAGTTGGTGCAATGCCACGGAAAAAAGGCATGCTCAGGAAAGACCTACTAACCGCCAACTCGAAAATCTTTTCAGGGCAGGGCAAAGCGATCAACGAAAGCGCGAAATCCGACATTCGTGTCTTGGTCGTCGGCAATCCAGCCAACACCAACGCTTTGATCACGATGGCCAATGCCCCAAAAATCAAGCACGGCAATATCACTGCAATGACTCGGTTAGATCACAATCGCGCGATCAGCCAATTGGCAACCAAGACACAAACGCCATCCAACGAAATCAAGAAGATGACGATCTGGGGCAACCACTCCGCAACCCAGTACCCTGATATCAGCAACACGACCGTCGGTGGAAAATCAGCAACCGAGTCGGTCGACCAATCTTGGTATCGGGACTCGTTTATTCCTTGCGTGCAGAAACGGGGTGCCGCGATTATCGAAGCCCGCGGAGCCTCAAGCGCCGCATCAGCAGCCAACGCCGCAATCGACCACATGCGCACTTGGGCACTGGGTTCCGACGATGGTGATTGGGTCAGCATGGCGATTCCGTCAGACGGCAGCTACGGAATCCCCGAAGGCTTGATCTACTCGTTCCCTGTAACCTGTTCCAACGGCGAATACGAAATTGTGCAAGGTTTGGAAATCGACGATTTCAGTCGCGAGAAGATGGACGCAACAGCGACTGAATTGCAAGAAGAACGCGACGAAGTCAGCGAGTTGCTCTAAGTCAGAATAGGCCGTCAATGCAGGATTGCCGTCAATGACTCCTGCTAGCGAACGCAAGTAGTCAAAAAAAATGAGATGAAACGCTCGCAATTTTTTGATCGATGCCACTCAAATTAGGCAACAAAAGTCCAACTCGCGACCAATCGGTTAAGGGTTTTTTTCGCTAGAAAATTGGGCGCTCGTTACGGTTGACTTTAGTTATCAACTGATTTAAAAACTGGCCTTCGTGAAATTATTGACGTCAGTCCGAGACAAGACAGGCGAATGAATAGAATAAAAATTGGCCCGCTGGCAACCACCGCTCCCGAACCAAAAATCGACTCAAACAGCACGCTCTCGCAATTCAATTTCGACAAACTGATCCGACAATCGGGCGAAGATTTCTTCTCTTTCGTCCCGATGCACTACGAGAAGAATTACGCTTATCCGCTGATCGTTTGGCTACACCCTGACGGGAAAAAGCCGGACGAAATTCAGCGTGTGATTCAGCAGGCCAGTATTCGAAACTATGTCGGGATCGCTCCTCAGGCACCTGTTGGAAACTTTCAAGCAGGGTACTACTGGGAACAGGAACTCGAAACGATTGATCTGGCTCACGATTCTGTGACAGCCGCGATCGATCACGCGACGGCTCGGTTCAACATTGATCCCAATCGGATTTTCATTGCCGGATGTGGTTCTGGCGGAACGATGGCGTTTAGAATCGGACTTGAACGTCCCGAGCTTTTTGCAGGCGTGGTTTCAATCAATGGACCAATGCCCAGCGAACAAAAACCGCTTGGACAATGGTCCAGCTGTCGTGAGCTTCCAGTTTTCTGGGCACACAGCAGGAAATCGGACGAGTTTGGTCAGGAGCAACTGTGCGATCAGTTGAAGCTTCTTCATATCGCTGGTTTTTCAGTAACGTTACGTCAGTATCCCAACGACAATTGTCTTCACGACAAAACGCTTGCTGACATGAACCGATGGATCATGGAAACGATTCAGACGTCAATCCGATAGCGGATTTTCTCAAATCAGACGGTTTCGAAATACTAAATCTCCCCAGCTGGAATCCATTCTCCGAAATCGTTTCGCTCCTCGCAAGCAACAAGCTTTAAGTACAAGCTTTAAGTACAAGCGATTGCTTCAACTTGCATTGTCAGATCGCGCGCCACATTCAGGCGGAGCATGAGCAACCATAACGCTTCGCATAGATATTGCTGCAGTAAATTCAGGTTTGAGCGATCACTAGCACCGCGATAACTGCATTGACACCTGCTTTGAAATTCCAGTAAAAGCAGTCTCCGATCTGGGGCGCCTTGCATCGACATGCAAGCAAACTTTCCGAAGCCAGGTGCGCCAATCATTTAAATGATTCAAGCAATTCAAACGAATCTTTTCGTTTGAGCAGAAAATAGTTGAGCGTCGATGCAGAATAATTCCCATCCCAACAATCGCTCCAATTTTGGTCTCGCCGGAAACGACAGAACCACAGTTGTCAATCAAATCGTCGAGTCCACCATCGATTTGTGCAGACAGCAGTTTGAGCAAAACTCGATTAGCGTGGAACTGGACCTGGAAAATGTGGAAGCCGACATTGACCGGGACATGGTTCGTCAGACAACCAAACTGCTTCTCGACAACGCGACCGAAAAAATGCTCGACGGTGGCGGAACGATTTCAGTTACTCTTATTGACGGGCAGCACCAATGGGAATTGGAGGTCGCAGATTCCAAAGGCATGGCGTACCATCCGTTCGGACACAGCGACATCGGTCCAGGCGAAAAACAAACTCAGGATATGGATGTCGATTTGGACCTGCCAGTCATTATTCAGTTCCCGTCAACTGACGCACTTCGCTTGGCTTACCGGACGGCCGCGAAACACGGTGGTCAAATCCAGACTTGGGATTGCCCTCAGGGTGGCACCGCACATGTTTTGGTTGTTCCCAAACACCCTCATCGAAACAAGTTTTCAGCTTAGCAACCTGAGCCACAACTCAAGCCACAACTTTTTCAATCACCTTTTTCAATCACTAATCGCTTTAAAAGCCACACGAGCAAGACGCTTGTGCGTGGAGAGTCGAAATGGAATCGAACTTTTTGTCTGCTGAAAAGATTTTTTCGCTTTTCGAAAGCCAGCGATCCCGCGCATTGATCGTCGCCTGCCTTGTGCTTGCAATCCTGGCAATCCTTCAGGCCAGCAACCTCAAACGCCCGATGCAGATGTGTCAACTGTTCGAGCAATGCAATGCCTCTGACGAAGATCTTCAACGGATGCAACTTGCATTTGGAAAATCGGGTTTGAATGAATTTAAAATCGTCGACGGCAACTTGATGGTGCCCAAGAGCGAGCACTCAAAGTATCTTCAGTCGCTCAGCGAAAACGATGGAATCCCCCAAGACCTTCGGAATCAAAACGAATTATTGTCGACTAACAATCCGTTTCTCTCACGATCCCAGCAACTTTCGATTGAAAGAGCTCAAAAAAAACGACAGATCCGCGACATGGTGATCCGTCTGCCGTTCGTCGAGCAAGCATGGTTTGAAATGGATCAAGCCAACTCGCGCTCCGCATTTCAGCGATCCCAACAATCTGCAGTCATCTCGATCCGCCCGGCAACAGACATCACGTTAAACGAAAATCATGTTGATACCGTCAAGCGAATGATCGGCGGTGCGATTGCTGGGCTGGAACTCAATGAAATCGTTGTGATTGATCTCAGCGCTGGCTACGCACACCAGAATTCAACCGATCCTTCGATTACACAACAGGTCCGTTTCCAACGAATTGCTTTCGAACAACAACGAATTTACGAATCGAGAATCAAAGACACACTCAAGGACTACCCAGGTATCGAGGTAACGGTTCAAGTGGACGTCACTGAGGCGCCTCGCAAAGCCGACAAGCTCGCGGCTCAGCCTGCTCTTTTACCGCAAACCATTTCTGTTCCGCCATCCAAAAACATCTATGACGCTGGAGCCAATGGCACCGCCAAGATCGACGATTTCGAAGCCAGCCGCCACTCCATTACACCAACACCAATCAAACAAATCGCTTACTCGGAACCTCCACCAGTCATCGAGAAAAACATCTCGGTGTTGATCGACGTTCCACAATCATTGGTGCATAGTATTTTTGGGGAGCAGACGGTCGATTCCTTTGACGCTAAAAACCAATCGGAGCGCCAAGCCGCATTAGTCAGAGATACGCAATTCAAATTTGGCCAGCTTCAAAAAGAGATAATTCAAAAGGTCAAACCGCTGCTACCGAGAAACACGTCGACGTATGGCAACGAGACTCCGATCGCAGTCAACCTTGTTCGAAAAGCCACCGTCGTCACGGCTCCGACTTGGCCCGCAAAGCTCTCGTCATTTCTGATTCAAAATTGGCCCTCAGCGGCCGTTCTGGGGATCGGGCTGATTCTACTTTCGATCGTTACTCGAAAGCCGGCTCCCGTCCCCAGTCACGTCCTACCCGAAACAGACGACGATCAAGTCGTGTTGTCCTCCGAAGTCAGGTTGCCCGATCCCGCTGAAGCTCAAGCATCCAGCGACAACGGCAAACCCGAGGTCCGGCTTTCGAAATTGGTCGAAAAAGACCCCAACGCCGCCGCGAAAGTGATTGAAACCTGGATCCGCGACGCAGCGTGATTTGCCACACAACCTTGTCCATTGCTAGCTATGTTGCACTTGTGACACCGGCTCAATTCCGCGACAAGTCTCTTTGGATTCTGGCCAGGATGCGCTTCGATAGATCGAGCGCGACCAGCAACGGTCGGATTTTAAAAGAAGCTCGTTAGGAACAACGAGATAGACCTGCCCATCATCGGTATCGTCAAGGAAGGCGTTTCAGATGAACAAAAACTCGAAAAATTCTTACGGCGTGAAATCCGTTTGGCTTGGCATCAAAACCTCGAGCCTGATTTGCGGAGTTCTGATTGCAACCGCATCATTG
>CALJOA010000151.1 GCA_937981585.1 uncultured Pirellulaceae bacterium
AATCCAAAGTTCATCCGGTAGAATCCATGAACCTGTCGGTGATCCTGGCTCCGCCATTATTAACCTCCGTGAATCGTTGTTGTCTATGCAGCAGTGATACGGAGCAAGACAGAAATGGTTCAGTTCTGGGATAGGCTCTAAATATCTTACCGAGTTTAAGATTGCGGAATGAAATCGCCCCGCATTTTACCAAGCCAAGTCGCATGAATGCGAGCCCCGATGCGATTTTACGTATAGTAGAAAAATAAAATCTGATTTTGGGAGCTGGCTGGCCGGTAGTGGCTTGTGAAAATAGTGTGAAATTCCCCCAAACGATCAGCCGAAACGGAGAACACTGAACTGATTAGTCAAGTCATTATTGATCTAAGCCAGAGGCCAGCTTGCACCGCAATCGGTCAGCGAATCGACTGGTAGCAAATAAAAGTATGATTCAACGGGGTGGGTATGAAACGGAGGTTGGAGCTTAATCGTTCGTCGTTGGTAAAGACCTGAATCCACTGCCTCGACGAGATCTAGTTGTCGCAAGCACTCGTTGTCGACCGACCAGACCTCTCCCGAAACTTCGAGTCCGTTCTCTGCTTCAACCAGCCCGGGATAAGTGCCGCAGTCGAATATTCGATATCGTGCGACCGTTTTTGATTCACCAAGGAACTCTTGCCCTGTCAAATTTCCGCAACGGCTGTGGCCGCGTTTGAGCGTGCCGTAAATAAACAAGCATTGTTTCTTTTGAGACGCCAATCGTTTTTCCTGTTGTTGAATCGTACACTAATAAAAACTGATCACAATTTTTAGCAAGTTCAAGCTACCTTTCTGAGCGAACCCCAGATTTTATGGCAAACGAAAAACTCACCAACAAGATTCGAAACGCCTGTGGGTTGTTGTATCTGGCGACGCGAACGATTCGAATTTTGACAAATATTTCCTGGCCCAACAGCGTGCGCGAGGAATTCTTTGCCAAAGGAGCCAAGGAGCTTCCGGTTGTTGAGTATCCAGAGTTTGATCCCTCGGAGTCGCTTGAGCGTTTGGTGCTAGCCAAAACTGCTTTTTTTGACTTGCCGCCGCTGGTCAATGAGTGGCTCAACATTACGGCTTACAATATCGAAACCAGTGCCAAGATGCTGGCCGCGCGGGGCACGCCGAAGTTCTTCCAATACTCAGCCGAGCTCTATGGGCAACCTGACAATGTGTTGTCGGATCAGGAGACGACGACGTTGGATCTGGCGAAGGAATTTGATGGCGCGTTCAATGATTTCAAAGAGCTAGATCTCGGTGTACCGGCAGCCAAAGAAATCAACGCGCAGATGATGGCGGATCGGATGCGTGTCGAAGTCGACAGTTTCTTTGGCGAGTTGGCGCCTCGTGTTTATGTTGATGATCAGCTTTCGGCCAACGCACTTGCTGGCCCTCAGAGAATTCGCATTCGCGGCGGCGCGATGTTCTCAGAGCGAGATGTAAGTCAGCTGATCCACCACGAAGCTCACATTCACGTTGCCACTTCGCTTAACGGAATTAATCAGAGTGACTTGAGAATTTTAGCCGCCAGCCATCCCGGTACGACCAAGACCCAGGAAGGCTTGGCCGTGTTTGCCGAATTTATTACCGGCTCGATGGATCTGGATCGGTTTCGTAGGTTGGCCGATCGGGTGATTGCGATCCAAATGGCGATCGTTGGTGCCGACTTCATCGAAGTCTATCAGTACTTTCTACAGCGCACCGGAGGACAGCAGGAGCAGTCGTATGAAAACGCGCGGCGGGTTTTCCGTGGTGGCGTGTTGACCGGCGGCGCTCCGTTCACCAAAGACATTGTCTATCTAGATGGTCTGATTCGCGTGCACAATTTTTTGCGCGTGATGGTCACCGTTGGTCGAGCCGACTGTTTGCACCTGCTGTTTTGCGGAAAGATTGACTTGGAAGATTTGCCAGTGCTGGGGCATTTTTCTGAGCAGGGAATCTGTCGTCCACCCGTTTTCCTTCCAAGCTGGGCCAAAGACATTCGGTTTCTATTTTGCTATCTGACCTATTCAAGTTTTCTAAACCGAATTGACTTGAGCCAGGTCAAAAATCACTACTCGAACATGTTGGACCAGATTCCGCCGCAGACGTTGTAAGTATCATCGAAGTGCCAGATTCTGTTTGATGGATCGCTTTGGGAATACCGTAAAGCGATCAGATGTGCGATAATGTTGACCAGCATCAAGCGGTGTGAACCGTTGGTTGGCCGATGTCAACCTTGACCCAACGCGGCTTGACGCCATACTGAATTGTCCCCAGGGGTGTCCAATTGGACTGAGAGTTCGGCACACCGAACAACCCTTTGAACCTGATACGGTTAATACCGACGAAGGGAGCGAGGAGGCTGTATTGCTTTTATTGCACAGCCATTCTCTCTTGCTGAGTTTGTTTTTCCTGATGCTGGTCAATATGTTTGGCTGCATCAACACCCTGCGGTCCATGCTTATCCTCGGAAATAGTTTTAGGGAAAATGATGAACGTACCCAACCAATCGGCGCCCTCTGCGGAACTGCTTAAGAACGCCAAGCAACGAGAAGACTTCACAGGTCAATTTACCGAGGACATCGATAACACAGAAGAGATTCGGGCGATCGAAAACGATCCAACCCAGTTCCCGAATTCGACTCGTATCTACATCGATGGTGAAATTCATCCGGACGTAAAAGTACCGCTGCGCGAGATCCGCGTTTCGGACACCGAGCACTCTGACGGGACGATCGAAAAAAACGATCCCGTTCGAGTCTACGACTGCTCGGGTCCCTGGGGCGATCCCGAGTTTGACGGAGACGTGACTCAGGGGCTCCCTGCCTTGCGTCGTCAATGGATTTTGGATCGCGGAGACGTTGAAGAATATTCAGGCCGAGAAGTCAAACCGCAAGACAATGGTTACCTCTCCGATGAGCACTCCGAAAAGTACAACTCGCTCAAGAATGCTAAAAACAGACTCAAAGAATATCCCGGGCTAAAACGAAAACCGTTGCGTGCCAAAGGAAGTCAATCAGAAGCAACCGACTGGCACCCAGTAACCCAAAAATGGTACGCCGATCAAGGAATCATCACGCCCGAAATGGAGTACATCGCAATCCGCGAAAACCTTGGTCGCAAGGATGAGTTCAAAGCGATCGCCGACAAGTATCCCAATCTCAAAGATCTTCCCCCCGAAGCATCTGATCGCATCAAGCAACTATGCACGACGCCCGAGGGTTATGAAATGCCTCGCCCGTCCGACATCGATCCCAATCAGCAGGTGCCTCGCAACCTGATGGAGCACCAGCACCCAGGGCAATCGTGGGGCGCAATGACGCCGGCTTTTATTACTGCGGAGTTCGTACGATCAGAAGTCGCAAGAGGACGTGCGATCATTCCTCTCAACATCAATCACCCGGAATGTGAGCCGATGATCATCGGGCGGAACTTCCTCGTGAAGATCAACGCGAACATCGGAAACTCTGCGGTTACATCTACGATCGATGAAGAAGTCGAAAAGATGCGGTGGGCAACCAAGTGGGGGGCCGACACCGTGATGGATCTTTCCACCGGTAAGAACATTCATGCCACCCGTGAATGGATCGTTCGCAACAGCCCTGTTCCGATTGGAACGGTTCCGATTTATCAGGCGTTGGAAAAGACCGGCGGAAGAATCGAAGACCTGACTTGGGAGCTGTTCCGCGATACGTTGATCGAACAAGCCGAACAGGGCGTGGACTACTTTACGATTCACGCCGGCGTTCTTCGGGCCTTTGTGCCTCACACCGCCAAACGAATGACGGGCATCGTTTCCAGGGGCGGCTCGATTCTCGCCAAATGGTGTCTTCACCACGAGAAGGAGAATTTCCTTTACGAACACTGGGATGAGATTTGCGATATCTGCGCTGCCTACGATGTGAGTTTCTCAATTGGTGATGGGCTGCGTCCCGGTTCGATCGCCGACGCGAATGATTATGCTCAGTTGGCCGAATTGGAAGTCCAAGGCGAACTGACCAAGCGTGCTTGGGCCAAAGGTTGTCAGGTAATGAATGAAGGGCCCGGTCATGTACCGATGCATCTGATTCAAGAGAACATGCAAAAGCAAATCGAGTGGTGCCATGAAGCGCCTTTTTATACGCTTGGTCCGCTCACAACTGATATTGCTCCGGGATACGATCATTTCACTTCGGGGATCGGTGCCGCACAAATTGGGTGGTACGGATGTGCAATGCTTTGTTATGTAACACCCAAGGAGCATTTGGGACTTCCCAATCGCGAAGACGTGAGAGAAGGAGTGATCACTTACAAGATCGCGGCTCATGCTGCCGACCTTGCCAAAGGACACCCTGCCGCCCAGATTCGTGACAATGCTCTTTCCAAAGCCCGTTTTGAATTTCGCTGGCGCGATCAGTTCGCTTTGGGGCTCGATCCGGCTCGGGCGATCGAATACCACGACGAAACTTTGCCAGCCGAAGGTGCCAAGACGGCTCATTTCTGTTCGATGTGTGGGCCGACGTTCTGTAGTATGAAAATCTCTGAGGACATTCGTAAGTTCGCTGGGGCGGAGGTTGCCGGGGCAGGAACTGATGAAGCCGAAGCACCGTTGGTGACGCTCGGTGCGGCCAAGAACGAGGGTTGAAGTAGCTGAGAGCTATAAATGGCCAAATGAATCTGTTTTGGTTTCTGTCGCAAGGACTATTGCTGGAAAGCCGCTAGTTAATCACTCCCGCGCAGGCTGAGTCCATGTCCAACCTGTCGACTCCCGCCTACGCGGGAATGACCACCGATTTAAGCTTGGTATCTCCAACATCCGCTTTGAAACAGAAATACACCAACATAGAGACAGAAAATGAAACAGCCTGATTCGGTTATCTTCAAAGTGCTCTCAGCTGATCAATGGGCGATCGCTGAAGATCAGGGCGAGTTTCTCGGGGCCGCGATTGATCTCTCCGACGGCTACATTCATTTCTCAACTCCCGAGCAAGTTCGTGAGACCGTTGAAAAGCACTTTGCCGGTCAAGCCGATTTGCTGCTGATTGGTGTCGACTCGGAAAAGCTTGGGGACGACCTCAAGTGGGAGCCCTCGCGCGGCGGTGCTTTGTTTCCACATCTCTACGGCACGCTGAAACTCGATTGCGTTGTTTCGGTCGACGAGCTGAAGCTGGGTAAGGACGGCAAGCATGTTTTTCCAGGCTAAGGCCAGTTGAGTCTGATTGTGGAAACTTGCAGCTTGCACCTTTGTCGATAAACTTACGTTGATCGGCAAAGCGTCGGTTGAAATGTATGGCAGCTAGTTGTTGACGCCACGAGGGTTTCAACAGCTTCCGTATTCTGATGATGAAATTGGATACGTTTGAGGTTCTAAATCGTTGATTTGGTAACGCCTATGGCAAGGTCGATGTTTCGTCGACCGCGAGCTATTGCAGCTTGTTGGCAGGAGGACCGGCCGTTTGTGCCGGTCGCTGCACTCCGCAAAACGGTCGGTTTGGCAATTCAACGATGGGCGAAGCCAGAAATGGCTTCGCTTTTTTGAACCTTCGAAATTGTGAACGCCCTGCCCTTTTGTTTAGTTCGAAAGCAAAGCTTGGATGAAGCTCTTTTATTGGCTGGCAAACCTTTTCGAACGATTCAGTAGTGGGAGAGATACGCTTGAGCTGGCCCAGTGGCTGGGAATGACGCGGGATGAGCTGTTTGAGATAGTTCCCAAGTATCACGAATTCTCAATTGCAAAAAAGTCTGGTAGACGCCGCACGATTCACGCGCCTGACCGTCAGCTTAAAGCCACGCAGCGTCGAATTCTTCGCCGGTTGCTACGCGGTCTCAAATCTCATCCTGCTGCTGTAGGGTTCGAGCAGGGAAAGTCGATCGTGACCGGAGCGCGACAACATACTGGCAAGCAGATCGTGTTTCGTTTCGATATCGTGGACTTTTTTCCTTCGACCCGACAAGCGACTGTTTTGAAGTACTTTCGTCGAATTGGTTGGAGCGGAAGAGCGGCCAAGCTTTTGACTCGACTGGTGACGCACGAGGGCCATCTGCCTCAAGGCGCCCCGACGAGCCCACGATTAAGCAATCTGGTCAACTTCCTGATGGACTATCTGCTCGACAACTTTGCGAAGTCCCATAATGGCAGATACACTCGCTACGCGGACGATATCACGCTGTCGTTTTTCGATCCCGATTTGGATCTGGAAGAAATCATTGACGGTGTTTTTAGAATCATCAGGCGAAGTGGCTACCGACCCCATTTGGGAAAGAAGCTCAACGTGCGCCGTCGCGGGCAACGCCAGTCCGTCAACGGGTTGGTGGTCAACGAAAAAGTCAACTTGTCGCGCGAGAAACGCAGATGGTTGAGGTCGGTAAAGCACCGGGCAAAGGCCAGTTGGAATTGGATTGACCCGGATCATCCAGACAAACAACGTCCTACCTTGCAACCTCGTCCTACTGTCAGCAAATCTGAATTCGAAGGTTGGCTGGCGCTGGAAAGCATGATCCGCACTCAGCGCGAACAGATCGACGAGTGACGAAACGTGTCAAATCGGAGGGTTGTTGAAAAAGGTGTTGGCCAAGTTAGAGAACGACACTTTGTTCAACGGTAACCCGGCATGTTCTGATTTTATTAGCCGTTTTGGCGATAGCCACGGTTGTGCTGCAAAAACCGGGGCTAGCGCCCAAACGGCTCAAAAGTTTCGAAAAAGCAGAGCCAAATAATCAAAGCGACGCTGTCCAAATAGTCGCTGTATTTCTTTACGACTCCCGTGACTTCATTTTCTCGATCGCTTCAGGTAACGGGAACTCGAGGATTGAGACTTCTCCCAATGAAGGAATCTCTTTGAGTCTTGCCCATCCTCGGGACACCAGATCCTCGCGCTCTTTGACGTGCTCTGGATCGAGTTTCGATTTGGCGAAATCATCATCGACGATCACCGGCTCGAAATCTTCAGCAACGATAAACTGTGCCAGCGTCGGATTGCAGCGAATGTGTTTTTCCGGCTGGGCGTGGAGCAGCTCTGGATCGACCATTCCAATCACAAAACGTAAATACAAATCGCTCTGGGTGATGTTTTCAACGTCACCGCCGCAAACGCTGCACAGATATCCTTCGTCACATTTTGCCATGATTTGTATAGAGTTTTGGAATGTGCATCGATTGAATTGAATTAATTCAAACCAAGCACATCATACATGTTGTAGAGGCCAGGGCGTTGCTTGGCCACATACTTCGCGGCGGCAAGGGCGCCGGCTGCATAGCAATCGCGGTTACTGGCGGCGACCTTTAGTTCGATTGTTTCTCCCAGCATTCCAAACACGATTGTGTGCTGCCCTGGATTGTCGCCGGTGCGGATCGCATGATATCCAATTTCATTGCGAGGTCGCTCCCCGATCATGCCTTCACGACCGTGCTGATGATTGGACAGTTCCATTGCGTTGGCTACGATCTCGCCAAACTTCAGTGCCGTTCCACTGGGCGCGTCGGCTTTGAATCGGTGATGCCGCTCAAGGATTTCAACGTCGACGCCGGTGGAATGGTCTTTGAGCGCCAGTCCCGCAGTTTCCACGAGTTTCATTGTCAGGTTTACGGCCAAGCTCATACTCGGAGCCCAAACGATTGGAATCTCGTGGCCAGCCGACTTGATCATCTCGACTGTTTCGTCTTCCAAGCCGGTGGTTGCCATCACTAGCGGTCGTTGATTCTTGAGGCAGTACTCGACTGCGGAGAGCGCACCTGCGGGATGAGAAAAATCAATGATCACATCAACGTTGTCAGGATAGCCGACGGCAAATGGAACTCCGATTTCCCCGATCCCGGATTCCATTCCTGCGTCAGCTCCGATCTTTGGGTGCTGGGCCGACTCGACCGCCGCAACGATTTTGAAGTCATCGTCGGATGAGCCCAGGTCGATCAATCGTCCACCCATTCGTCCTGCCGCGCCACTGATTGCCAGGTTGAGCATTGTATGAAATCTCTTAAAGTGAATTTGGGGAAGTTGTTTCAGTACTGCTTTCCTGAAAACCTGAAACAAAACTTGGGTTGAAGCGTACCAAGACGGGTAGCGTTTTGTCGATTGCCCAGTGGCTTTTTCAATATTTTGTTGTTCTGGGCGAACTGTTTTGAAATCGAATTGAATTTCGAGTCAATTTTCAGCTGTTTGAAACATCTGATTTACAAGAAAAGTTGCTACTGGACGGATGGCTTTAAGCTCCGTTAGTTGGCTAAGGTTTATCGGATGGCGAGAGTTTGAGATGGCGAAAAACACTCATAAAACGCCGGGTTTTAAACTCGCTTTTGGAAATTAAGACGAAACTGTTTGACGCGTCAAGTAGACGCCCATACAATACGACGCTCAATTCGGAGGTTGGTCGAACCCTCGGGTCAAGGGTGGGTCAATCGACCACGGATTACAAACGGAGAAATAAGATGCCGAAAATGAAAAAAGCCGATGTGAAGCCATTCAAAGAGATGTTGCTTCAGCTTCGCGCCCGACTGAGGGGAAATGTGTCGACTTTGGCCGACGCGGCTTTGTCCAATAACGGCTCTGGTGGAGGTGGTTCATCAGCAGTTCCCAGCCACATGGCCGACATGGGCAGTGATACCTATGAGCAAGACAATACGATCTTGCTGATGAACAACGAGGGTGAGACTTTGACTCAAATCGAAGGCGCTCTTGAACGCATCGAAGGTGGCGTCTATGGTTCCTGCATCCAATGCGAGGGCAAGATTCCCAAAATGCGCCTCAAAGCCATTCCTTACACCCCTTATTGCGTAAA
>CALJOA010000152.1 GCA_937981585.1 uncultured Pirellulaceae bacterium
CCGTTTGTCGGCTTATCAGCTGGGGGCTCTCTTCGCTCGACCCCAGCCACCCCTCCTCAGCCACCTACTCCTCAGCTATCCACTTCCCAATCACCCACTTCGCAATCAACCCTAGGTGTTTTGGGTCTGCAGGTTGCTCGACTTGGAAGAGGATTGCCGGCTTTGCTCTTCAACTGCGTTTGCTTCATCAACTCGGCTGGACCGGATCGTGAATAGCCCCACCTCAGGTGGGCAGCAAAGCCGAATTGGCTCGTCTCCGGAAATGCCACGACTGACGTGCATGATCATCCCACCGATATCGAACGTCCCGGCGGCGTAGCGAACACCGTACTTGCTCGGCGCAACGATCGGTCCAATGATTGGAAACACGATTTGCCCACCGTGCGTGTGGCCAGCAAACATTAAATCGAAACCCATCGGCTTGGCCCAATCAAGCTGATCCGGGCTGTGGCTAAGCAGGATTTTGAGTTCCGGCTGGGCCCCGGATTCTGAACCAAGTTTTTCAACGTCCGCATACCAAGGCAATTCGTTGCCGGTTAGCCGAATTGTGGTTCCGTTGAACTCGATATCATGCCACTTGCCGGATGCCTGGATGAGTCCAATTGAGGCCAGCTGATTTCGAAACGCAGTTTCGTCTTTGATTCTCAAATCGTGATTGCCAAGCACATAGAAAACGCCATGTTTGGCTTCGAGTTTGCCCAGCGTAGGTTCCAACCACGGCAGGCATTTCGCTTCGTCGACTAGATCGCCAGTGATGAAAATCAAGTCCGGCTTAAACTTGTTCGCTTCCTTAACAATTCTTTGAAAGAACTCAACGTTGATTTGGCCTGTGTAATGTAAATCCGATAGTTGGCAGATCTTCAGCCCGTCAAGCTCCCTTGGGACGTCAAGTTCGAGGGTCATCTGTTCTAACGTAAGTTTCAGGCATTCGTTGAACGGCAGTTGTCCAATCGCCCGGGACGCAGGGGTTCCAAATAAATCACCGTCGATTTCTTGTTCTAAATCCAGCCAATGCGTCTTGCGCTTGACGACGGCCGATGGCCGGCGCGAGGAGAGTTTTCCAAACAACCATATTGCGAAGAACATGCAACCCAAGCCAAGCATTGCGTAAAGAAACATCCGCGAAAACGGGTTGCTGGCAACAACATCAAAACTCCAGGTGCTCCGCAGAATCATCGTTGCAAGAATGAAAACTATGGGTGCCGCTACGGCGAGGATGATCGCCTTTTCAGTTCGCTTCCGGAAGCTCCGTGGCAACGACGTTGAGTGGATCAAGTTGAAGACGGAGCACCAAAAGCCAAGATGGCCAATGAACACCAAAGTCCATCTAATCAAATCCATTGGCGTTACTTTAAAATGCTGAGCGGTTTAAGAAATGTTGCGAAAGGAAATGCTTCAGGGAAAGTGCTACAGGAATAAGGAATCCTAGCAACAAAGCAGTTCCAAGTTAATATCAACGGGGCGGGCTAAGCCAAGCTAGATATTGCTTTGGTGTCCCAGGAAGGAGGCCCCTTCCTTTCCTCAATTAGCCAAGATTAGTGCTAATTAGTGTTCCTGTTCTTCATTCCACTTTTGGGCGTGACACCTCGACAGAAAAGCCGCTTCAATTGGGAGTGAACTTATTTGGGAGGCGCGACAGCGGCACCGGTCACCATTGCCTGGACGACTTCGAGAAGCTGGTCGAGCCGAAACGGTTTAAAGAGCAGAGCATTATTTTTCAGCCCAGCCTGACGGGCTTTGACAATCGAGTGTCCCGGATCGTATCCGAAACCTGTCATCAGAATCAGAGGCGGTTCGTCGAACGTCTCTTTAAGCTTCATCAACAGGTCGTAGCCGCCAATATCTGGCAGGCGGATGTCGGCGATGATAGCATCGTACGGTTTCTCAAGGCTTCCGTTTCGAACCATCAAGATCGCTTCTTTGCCTTCGTGGGCTGTTTCGACGATACAGCCGTAGCGTTCAAGCAATTGATGAGCCGAAGTCCGAACCTGCTCGTCGGCATCGATCACGAGGACTCGCCGGTCCTTAAGCGACGGGCAATTGACTGACTGAACCGACGACGCGTCAGGAGGCGCTAACTCCTGTCCGATCTGCTGAATCACGCTTTTGATCTGTCGAGCATGTTTCATGATCGTCCCCAGTCGCTTGGTAACATCGGGATCATGTCCGATATAACTTTCCATCGCATGGACGGTGTCGTTGAGGATCTCGTCGATCGGGAGTGCCACCGCCGAGTGGATTGCCGAAACGCTTTGCAACGCCGCATCGTTGCGCTGAGCATTGAGTAGCTCAAGCGTATTGAGCGCCACCGCAATGTCGAGCGCAAACCATTCGACGAACTGCAAATCCTCTTCATTGAAAGCTCCAATCTCGGGGCTCTCGACATTGAACGAACCAATCACCTGGTCGTGATAAATCAGTGGCGCGGTTAGTGAACTTTTCGCACCAACCAAACCACCGATATACAGCGGATCGTTATTGGTGTCTTCGCACATGTAGCTGGCCCCAGTTGCCGTTACAAAACCGGTAACGCCGTTGCCGGTCGCTTGGGCGTACAGAGGTCGCCGCGAAGTCTCGTCATCGATTCCCTCAGACAGCAGCGGTTCAAGCAAGCCAGTTTTCTGATCGATCAGTCGAATTTCCACAACGTCGAAATTCAACAGGTCTCTGACATAGTGCAGGATATTGTCTTTGAGCAATTCGATGCGCTGATCAACGTCCATTTGATAAATTTCTTCAGGTCGAAGATCGGCCAGCGCAATTCCGGCACGGTGGAGTGCTTCAAACTTCAGAGTCCTCAACACCTCAACGGTCGAATCGGAAAGTGAAACCAGAAGCGTCTCGGTTTGACCGCTAGAGTCGATGATCGGCACGACGCGAAGCTGAAAATATCGTTCGTCGACAGAGATCGTGGCAACGCTGGGTTGCTGTTTGGATCGCGAAGTCGACAGTGGGCTCGGCTCAGGGCCAAGTATCGTTGGCTGCCCGATGGCTTCATAAAAATTTAGGCCGACCAGTTTGAGGTTTTTGAACCAGCTGGTCAGCCTGACATTCGTTTTTATAATTCTGTTTTGCGAGTCGAGTAACGCAATCCCGTCGGGGACGAGATCGAGAATTGTGGTGCTTTGAATAACCTCCTCGAGCGTGGTCTGTTTGAGACCGTCGGCTTTGCTACCGCCTCCGCAGTAATAGAGGCCGTCGAAATCGTGTTCTCGCATCAGCTCCAGTGCTTCGCCGCAGGAGGTGGCGTAGGTGATGCTCACATCATCGCCCAGCTTCAGCGGTACCTCGCTGGCTTTCGAATCGCTGCTCTTGATGTAGAGTAATTTCTGCACGGTGGTCACACGCACCCGAGCGTGTCGTGAAAGTTGGATGGCGGAGAGTTTTTTCGCGGATAACGCGAGCCGCGTCAACCTGAACCCATTCGTCATTTGAGGAAGGCTCTATTAAAGTTTATAGCATCTCGATTGAGAATCTAAAATTTTGTGCAACAAGGAGTTTACTTGACAAAATTGGTGCATCGATTCGGGTTGGTCAATTTGTATTGCCTCGTTGAGTCAGATCCAAATTTTGTTTGTATCCGTGGTTAAAACGAGATGAACAATCGACTCGCCGTTGTGTCACGCGCCATTGTGACGCTTGAATTTGAGCCCGGATAGCTGCTCATCGGCATACTGGACAGTTTCTTCGTTGAAGTCTGGAGTTCAACGTAGAGGCTTGGGCTGTCGAGTTTTGCGTCGTGAAGTTGAGGGTATCCTCTGATTTGCGGTAGCCGGCGCTTTATTGCAGTGAATTGGCCGCTATGGCCGCACTAGGTTCCTTTATTTTGAGTTAGCCTGATGGCCGGCAATTGGATAACATCGTTTGATGGCGAAAAAAAAGAAACCCAAGAAAACGGTGAGAGCTCAGTTTCGGAAACGACATGAAGGTCGTACGCGAAAGACAGATTTTACGCGCGAGTTCAAAGAGGACGCCGAAAAGCTTGGTGATTCGATGCATGGTGAGCGGCTTTCGGGAAAAGGAAGTCTGACGCGCAAGCGTACGGTTACTGGTTCGGTGGCGTCTGAAGAAGATCAATCAGGGTTCGAAGTTGAACTCGACGTGGAGGCGTCGCTTTCCAGACCCGGTCGAGTCGTTCGTTGCCACGGTCTGACTAGTATCGTCGCGACGGAGGATGGCACCCACTACAAGTGCACCGTGCGTGGAATTTTGAAATCGTTGGCGACCGATCTGCAGCACGTGGTTGTTGCCGGGGATTTTGTGACGATCCTTCTCAGTGGCGACGAAACCGATGACGACCAAGCCGTGATCGTCCGAGTCGAGCCTCGTCGCAATCAGATTTGCCGGACCAGTCGCAAGCGACAACAGATCATTGTTTCAAATGTTGATTTGGCGTTCATTGTTGCCAGCGCTGCCGAGCCGCAGTTGAAACCACATTTGGTCGACCGATATCTGGTCTCGGTTGAAAAATCCGGAATCGAGCCGGTGGTAGTGATCAACAAAGTCGATCTCGTTGAGCCTTCAGATTTGCAGCCGGTGGTCGGTGTCTGGAGTCAGTTGGGTTACCAAGTCATTTTGACGTCTGTCGTGACCGGAGCCGGGATCGCTCAGTTTCGTCATCTGGTCAAAGGTCGCGACAGCGTGGTCGCAGGCCAATCGGGCGTCGGCAAGTCTTCGTTGCTCAACGCGATCGAGCCGGGTTTGCAGTTGCGAGTTGGACTGGTCAGTTCCGACAACAACAAAGGCCGTCACACGACGACTTCTGCGGTTTTGTTACCGCTAGAGTGTGGCGGGCATTTAATAGACACTCCCGGAATCCGTCAGTTTCAGCTTTGGGATTTGATACCCGAAGAAGTCGTCGGGTTGTTCCGCGACATTCGTCCGTTCATCAATGACTGTCGATTTCCTGATTGCACTCACATGCACGAAGAAGACTGCGCCGTTAAATGGGCCGTCGCCGATGGGAAGCTCGATGTCAGGCGTTACGAGAGCTATTGCAAGATCTGTGAAGCCGAATGAGCGGTTGGGGATGAAGGATTGGCGGGGATATTTGACGGCAACTCTGCCCGAGCTCAGCTCGACTAAGTTGTGATTTTATTAGCCGTTTGGGCGATAGCCCCGGTTGAACTACCATTAAGCGCGACTATCGCCAAAACGGCTGATGTTATTAAGGAGTGTTTTGAAAAAATCACAACCAAATCACAACCAAATCACAACCTAGTCCGGTTAGCTGTTGTAGGCCACTGAAGATTGTCAAAGGAGCGCCAATCGTTTCTGCCTGTTTAAGATGCTCAGAACTTCCTCTGAGTTTGCGTTTTGCACCTGTTTTATGGGGTGTTTATTGGATACGATTTTCGAAGTGCTTTTTTCAGGCACTAAAGGTAACCCGACGCGTTAGCGAGGGAGAGGCTGAGCGCCGCTTCGCCCTCGCTAACGAGTCTAGGTTGTGTTCTTATTAGCCGTTTGGGCGATAGCCCCGGATGAACTGCCACTAACCGTGGCTATCGCCAAAACGGCTGATGTTGTTAAGGAGTGTTTTGAAAAAATCACAACCTAGTCGGGTTACCAAACTTGTGCAGTCGAGTCATAAAGTGGAGCTGCCCAGGTAATTCCCTTGCTGTTTATGACAGCGATTTCCCATGCTTCTTCCGAGTGCTGATTTGTCTACTGATTTTAAAAAACTTCCTGAGAGCAAAGACTGCAAAGGCAGCTACTCATTTATCAGTCTCGGCTGTCCCAAGAACACGGTCGATAGCGAGCGGATGATGGGACTGCTCAAGCTTGATGGCTACGAGTTGATCTCTGATCCGGAGCAAAGCGATTTTGTTGTCGTCAACACGTGTGGCTTCATCGAAGCGGCTCGGCAGGAGTCGTTTGGCGCGATCGACGAAATGCTGGAGTTGAAGAAAGCCGGAAAGACCAAGGGCGTGATCGTTACGGGATGTCTTGCCGAGCGTCAAAAAGAGCAATTGCTCATCGACCGGCCCGAGATTGATTCGCTTGTCGGTGTGTTTGGCCGTGAAGAGATCACCAAAATCGCTGACCGATTGGTGGGTGACCTTGCCGAACAACGCAACGTGTTTCAGCCTGCCCCGATCCGGGCGTTGCCTGACCAAGACCGATTGCAAATCACGCCTAAACATTTCGCTTATCTAAAGATCTCTGAAGGCTGTGATCGGCTTTGTACCTTTTGTGCGATTCCCAAGATGCGTGGCAAGCACGCGACCAAGCCGATGGAGGAAGTGCTGGCCGAAGCTCAGCAGTTGGCTGACAACGGCGTCCGCGAATTGGTGATCGTAGCGCAGGACACGACCTACTACGGGATGGATTTGTACGGCGAGCCGCGTTTGGCGGAGCTGTTGACGAAGCTGAACGAAATCAAAGGCCTCGACTGGATCCGTTTGATGTACTTTTACCCGATGTACATCGACGACGCGTTGCTGAACGTGATTGCCGACTCGGACAAGATTTTGCCGTATATCGACATGCCACTGCAGCACGCCGACGACGTGATGCTCAAACGAATGTCGCGCCGCGTAAATCAGGAGCAAATTGATTCACAGGTCACGCGGATGCGCGAGTTGATTCCTGATCTTGTTTTGCGAACCACGTTTATCACGGGTTTTCCTGGCGAGACGGAAGAGCAGTTTCAGACGCTGGTCGAGTTTACGCGCCGCCACAAATTTGAGCGGATGGGGGTGTTTACTTACTCGTTCGAGCCCGACACGCCAGCGGCTCGAATGGAAGGTCATCTGGACGACGAGACAAAGAACCGTCGTCGCGAGGAGCTGATGGCTGTCCAGCAGGAAGTCATGTTCGAGTTCAATGAAGGGCAAATCGGCAAGACGATCGATGTGATCATTGATCAGCCCGTCGCCGAGCAGCCTGGTGCGTGGATCGGCCGTAGTGCTGGCGATGCTCCAGATGTTGACGCAGCCGTTTTTGTGACGCAAACCGAGCATGAGTTGTCGGTCGGGCAGATCGTGGCTTGTGAAGTCGTCACGTTCAAGGACTATGATCTGGTCGCGGTGGCAGTTGGCCAGCCGAGGTAGCGTTTCGCAAGAAATTTCATCGACAGCCGAACCACGTTAGTTGGTTTGGGTCTTGGGTGTACTCAACTGCCAGTCAGGAGTACATAACTATGATGACACTATGGTAGCGATGTCGAGCGATCGACTAGTGAACGGCGGGGGAGTCTCACTGAGATGATCGGGCCAGTCAACGGTCAACAACCTGTTGTTGATACGGACGACGGGCGGAAACGCCTGCCTCTTTACTACGCTTCGTTGAGTGTTTTTTTGTTTTTCAGTTCCCGACCGGGAACGATGCACTAACCTCAGCCGCCACCTCCGCCACCACCACAGCAGCCAGCATCTGGCTCGGTTGCGGCGACAGGAGCTGCGTCGCTGATTGGGATAACGTCGAGTCCACATTTGTCAGGGGCCAGACAAGCGGTACTTTTCGATGCGAGTTCGAAAACAAGTTTTCCATTATCGGCGGCTACTGAAGCGAGTGAATAGATACCAATCGTTTCGGTCTGCACTTCGGCTTCGACGTCAAACCAGCCTTCGAGGCCCAGAACGTCGGTTTTTTCAATTATACCGGCGAGTTTATCGGAGCTGATTCGGTGATCAATGTCGTCGGCAACGAGTGTTTGCAACATACAGCATTCGCTCGTCCGGCGAGTCCCACCACAGTCAACGAAATCTTTGGTGACCTTGCCGACTTCGGTGACATGAAAATGCGGCGCAAGCATGTTTCCGTTGGAGAACCGGAACAGCAGTTCGGCTCCCGGATTTTGCTTTAAGGTCTGATGGAATTGTTCCAAATTCATGATGGCTCGTTGGCTAAATTCGCGGAAGTTTGGTGGTTGAATCTTTACGGTTTTGCATGTCAGAATCAAGGCCGATGTATGAAGCTTGGCGGGTTAGTTGGACAGTGCCACTTTGGCACACATTGGTAACCCGATGCGTCAGCGAGGGCGCACTTAATTTCCGCTTCGCACTTGCTAGCGCGTCGAGGCTGTGAATTTTTCAAAACATTGCTTAACAACATCAGCCGTTTTGGCGATAGCCACGGTTAATGGCAGTTCAACCGGGGCTCGCGCCCAATGTCCCTTACTTTGTAGCGGTGGAGCGCAAGCTCCCCGGTTTTATTCAAGCGGAACTTTGAGAAACCGGAGGGCTCGCGCCCAAACGCTACAATTTTGCAGGCGAAGTAAGGGCCATTGGGCTACCGCCCAAACGGCTAGTAAGATCACAACCTAGTGGGGTTACCAATTTAGCGCAGCGAGCCCCCCGTTAGTAAACCGATAGTGCGCAAAGCTCTGGGGGCTCACTGCGTTCGACCCCAGCCACCCAATCGCAATTTCACAATTTGCATAAAGGTAATTCGAACCGTGGCTAGCGGTCAAACGCCCAAACGGCTCAAGGAAATGCGAAGCTTGATGACAGTCTTCGGGGAAACCTTCGAGTTGGGTGGATGTGGTTTCTTGGGCTCTCGGACCACCTCCCAAAATAGGGGTGGCAACTTGGCGGAACTTGGCTTTTTCTATAGCGCGAGGCCGACTCTTTTGATGTTCCGCGCCTTCGGTGACTTCTAGTTTGCATTGATGAAGTTTCATACAATCACACCAATTGGTTCCCAAGTTTGGAATGATTTGATGGAAGAACAGAGTAAATCCGAAGTTGTTGGAATGTCGAACGACGAAGTTTGGAACGTCCCGAACAAGATCTCGGCGGCGCGACTCGTTTTGTCGTTTGTGTTTTTCGCTTTGCTTCCTTTGAAGCTTTATTGGGCGGCGTTGGTTGTGTTCCTGATCGCGGCCGGCACCGACTGGGTCGACGGTTGGTACGCTCGGAAGTATGACATGGTGACCAAGCTTGGTCGGGTTTTGGATCCGTTTTGTGACAAGATCTTGATCTGTGGTGCTTACATATTGCTCGCCGTCGAGATGAGCGGCAAGTTCCCTTGGTACGCGCAGATCGCCGGTTGGATTGCGGTTGTGGTTGTCGGAAGGGAGTTGCTGGTGACGGTGCTGCGGTCGATGATCGAAGGTGCGGGGGGGGACTTCTCGGCCAAGATGGCGGGCAAGCTTAAGATGTGGTTCCAGTGTATCGCAGTGGTTTCGTGTTTGGTCGGGTTGGCTTTGAAAGCTGGTTCCGGGGATCCGTTGCCGGTTTGGTTGTTTTGGACGATCGTGGGTTCGGTTTGGTTGTCACTGCTTTCGACGGTCCATTCAGGATGGCTGTATGTTCAAGGTGCGAAGAGTTTTCTAACACCATAGCCATGCTCTCCGCGCTCCGGGAATAATTTGCCGTTTTGCTAATAGCCATGGTTGGCGCATCAAGGAACCGGTGCTATCGCTCAAACGGCTAATCATAAAAAAGCAACTTAACGAGACTATCCAAAGGCCAGCCAAGCTATCGAATTACTCAACTACATTTTTCTGGCCACTTTTGTATTGATCGCCACTGCTGGTGCTGCGTTGTGGGCTGCTTTGGTACGACGCAAGAAAGCCGGACAGGATTTGCTTGGTGGGCTTGGTGAACGCGAGCTAATCGGTTCGCCATTTGGTTTGATCGACGTGTTTCTGGTTTTTTTCGCTTGGCTCGCCGGTCAGGTCATTGCCGTCGGCGTTGCAATGTTGCTGCTTGGTGTTTCACAGGAGGAGCTGCCAGAAATTGCCGGTGACGAGGAAGCCATACTGCTTGGGCTGGTCGGTTTGGCTCAGTTGGGGGGAGTCGTGATGGCGTTGCTTGTTTTGAAGTTTCGTTACTGCGCAGGCGGAAGGAATCAGGCCATCGGAATTCAGCCTGCCAATGTAGTCAAAGACATCAAGCTCGGATTTGCCGCGTTTGCGATGGTGATTCCGATCGTGTTGTTGATCCAGTGGTTGCTGACTTTGCTTCTCGAATATGAGCATCCTTCCTTGGAAATGCTCAACAAGGACGCAGCTCCGCTGACGTTTGTGCTGGTTTGGTTTGTCGCGGGTTTGGTGGCTCCGATTTGCGAAGAGGTCTTTTTTCGAGGGACGTTGCAGGCTTGGTTGCAGCGGCTGAGCGCGGGCCGAATGAACTCGGATCAGATTCTGGTCGGCGGCTGGGACTCTGACAAGTTGGCCAAAGGTTCGGCCCTCGAAAGCCCACCGGCAAAGCCGTCCACGGAGATGGGCAGTGAAAGTGAAGACGCTCTCAGTCAAGATCTCAACCCATATCGGTCACCGGGATCGAATGCGGTAAACGGTTCGTCGGAATCTGTTTCAGGGCCACGAAGCTGGATTACTCATTCCCACTGGCCGATCTACGTGACTTCGGCGATCTTTGCGTGTCTGCATATCGGTCAGGGAGCCGCTCCGATTCCGCTGTTCGTGTTGGCCGTCGTCTTGGGCTACCTATACCGGAAAACAGAAAGTATCTTGCCTTGCATTGTTTTGCACATGCTTTTGAATACATTCAGTCTATTCTGGTTTACGATCAATGTACTCTTCGGGAGTGAACCAGTCGTGTGAATTTTGTTTCCGACGGACTGTGAATTTCAGTTAGATAACTTTTTTTTTGAATGAGAAATAATGGCTTTGGGTTTTGGAATTGTCGGCACTGGAATGATCTCTCGCTTTCACGTCAAAGCGATCGCGGATATCAAGGGTGCGAAATTTGTCGCATGTTGTACTGGCCTGCCGGGTAAAGTTGAAGGTGCGCAGCAACTAGTCAAAGGAACAGGCGCGACGGCTTACGCGAGCCTAGCTGAGATGTTGAAGGATCCGAAAGTCGACATCGTCAACATCTGTACTCCCAGTGGCGCACACATGGAACCGGCGGTAGCGGCGGCAAACGCAGGCAAGCACGTCATCATTGAAAAGCCCCTAGAGATCACGTTGAAGCGATGTGACAAGATCATCGAAGCCTGTAAGAAAAACAAAGTCGTTTGTTCGACGATTTTTCCATCACGGTTCCACAAAGCCAGTTTGACGTTGAAGGCCGCCGTGGATCAAGGCAAGTTCGGTCGATTGACGCTTGGCGATGCTTACGTGAAGTGGTTTCGAACTCAGGAGTATTACGACAGCGGCGCGTGGCGCGGAACATGGGCGCTCGATGGCGGTGGTGCGCTGATGAACCAGGCGATCCACACCGTTGATTTGTTGACTTGGTTGATGGGACCGGTGGCTTCGATTTCCGCTCACACTGCAACGTTGGCTCACAAACGAATCGAAGTCGAAGACGTCGCAACGGCGGCACTGCGATTCAAAAACGGCGCACTCGGGGTGATCGAAGCGACCACTGCGGCTTTCCCAGGAATGTTGAAGAAGATCGAGATTCACGGGAGCACTGGTTCGGCTGTGATCGAAGAGGAGGACATCAAGACGTGGGAGTTTGAAAAGATGACTTCCAAAGATAAAAAGATCGCGGCTGAGTTCGCCAAGCTCACCAAAACAGGTGGCGGAGCGGCTGACCCTTCTGCGATCGGACACGCGGCTCACACGCATCAGTTCAAGGATGTGATCAAGGCGATCAAGAAGGGGGCCAAGCCAACGATCGATGGCTTCGAAGGTCGACGAAGCGTGGAAATCATTCTGGCGATCTACAAAGCCGCCGAGACTGGCAAGTCGATCGAGTTGCCGCTTAAGAAAGATCCAGTGCTCAAGGCGCGGAAGAAGTAATTGCGGGTCTCGACCCTCTTGGGCCTAACGCTGGTTCCAAGCCGTCGGTGGCATGCGCTGCAGCACGAAGAACCCGCTGTGAATGTAACGGTTTCCAACTCGCAATGTTGATTGCCCCAGCAGGAATTCATGGTCGAGCTTGACAATTCGAGTGCGGATTCGGTTGCCTGGATAGTTCGTTGCGTTTCCACCCAGTGCGTAGATTCCCTTGGCTGCGTGCCCGAACTGGCCAACACCATCGGGAGGGATGACAACGAACTGCCCTTCCCTGTCGAAACCGCCAGTCACTAAATCAAATTTTGGTCGCCAACCGTAGCCGTTGTTTAACTGCGACGGATTCAATTGGTGAACGAGGATGTTGGTGCCGGTAGGATGAGGCGAGTTGGTTCGGAGGTCTTTGATAAACTGAGAGAATCCCAGTGTCTCGGGGATACGACCGGTGTTGAAGCCGTACCAAAGTCCGTCCATTTCCTGCATCGACGGTGTCATGCCGCTTTGGTGAAGACGGAATAGTTCATTGCGACCGAGGTTGATCAAGTGAACCAGCCGGGAGTGATCAACACGCGGCATCTGAAGCGTCTGACTGAGGGGCGGTGTTTTTTGCCCGAACGCGTTATCCACATCGAATCCAGTTGACGAGAGGTAGCTCGGCTGATTGTAGATGGCCGTTGGCGTACCAAAGTTATTGGTTGGCAGGTAACTGCGGTTTTGGAGCTGCCCAATGCCTGCGTTTAGTCCAGTTCCTGCCGATCGCGCGTGAAACAGGTTTTGATAGTGATCGACGACCGAATGTTGCGGAGCGAATTGGCCGTAGGTCGTTGGTGAATTCAAAAAGAGACCAACTGTCGCCAAAGTGAAGCACATCGCTTTAGTAAAACGTATCATCGAATTGCCTTGTAAAACCTGATTGAATGACGCACTTCAACGTTTGGATTCCAGAGCGAATCTTGCGTCAAGACATGGTCTATTCCAGTATGATTACATTGCGGGGCACAGCAATCGTGATTTCTGATGACCAAGTTACGGGAACTTTGGGCCAACCGACATGTTCGATAGAGACCTTACAACCAGCCCCTGTGGAGCAGCCCCCGGGATATCGGCTGGGCAGCAAACTGCGTGCGAGAATGAAAACAAGGCAAGCAATCCCCATGACTGGGCGATGATTGAGAACTTGGATTCGAGGACGAAAAGCTCTTTGATTTGGAACGCGGTCACGATTTCATACAGCGGCATCATGTGGGCTGGCGCAGCATTTGGCGCATGTTTGGTTCTTGCTCCAGTGCTGATCTCGTTTTTTCGGTATCCTTTCCCTACCGCCGAATTCTTTGGGCAACTCTTTGGAATTTTCTTTGGAATGGCTATCGCGGCGTTGGCAGGTTTCTTGTTTGCCGTGATGAGCGGAGGTTTATCAACAAGTGCGGTGTTGATATTGAATCGTTTCTTTGGCGGGGCGTTGACGCGTAGGTCGGCGGTGGCGATCGCTGGCGGTCTGGCAGGTTTTTTGCCTGCCGGCGCTATTGCCATTTTGATTGTTGGAAACCCGCTTGCCAGTTCCAATCTATCGACGCAACTTTGGTTGGCAGGTAGCCCTGGAGTTTACGTGATTGGATTCTTCGTTGGCTGGACTTGGCTCGCGATGGTTTTCGGGCATGTTGGAGCCCTCTGGGCAGCAAATTCAGGAGGAGTTTGGAGGAATCTGAAACGGGAACTTGATTTCAAACAAAGCCAACAAATTCCAGGCAAGCAGGGTGCAGTTGGAGTGCCCGGATCCAGAAATGAATCATCACAGTTTCAGTTTGGGATTAGACACTTGTTGGTAGGAACGGTAGCGTGCAGTTGCGTTCTTGCGTTGGATCAGTGCTTCTCAAATCATGAAGTACTTATTACCTTTGGCTTGTATGTCGTCTTGCAAACTATCTTGCTTTGGATCGACTGGCTTTACTTCAATTCGTATTGCAAAAAATTGATTGGATGAGTTTCGTGGTAGACAGGGATTACGGCGATACTAATCCTGATTCCTTCGACGGTGTCGCTTGGGCGTTGCAAGAAAGCTGGGCTGGGATTTTCGTTGCGGCGGTTGCGTTCTCGGTTTTGTATCTGTTCGGGATTCTGATCTGGGCGGTCGGCTCTGGGGCGATTTCTATCGTAGGCTTTCTCTTGTCGCTGATCCTGCTGGTCGTCTTTCCCATGATCGGAATGTTGGTAACTGGGTTCTGGTCGATATTTGCTTTCATCTTTGTCTTGGTTCTCAACCTGACGCTCTGGGAGTCGTTGAATCGAAGAATTGGTGTTGCAATCTTCGGAGGCGCAACCGGCTTTTTAGGGACATACTGGCAGATCTTTGATTGGGCTAGCGTCAGCACCGGTTGGGCAGTCTTTCGTTTGGTTGGAGTCGCGCTTGCTGTTTTGTTTGGCCAATTCGGCGCGTTGATTTGGGGGCGTCGAAAGAACGTCTTCTACGATGCTGAGACGTTAAGGTCATCGGCGGATGCTGAGGAGGACGCTCCACGCTACCAGTTTGGGATAAAGCAGATGCTTGCCGTAACGGTTTTGTTTGGGCTGGTGTTTGCAGCCGATCGCTTTTTCCCGCGTCACGAGGTGTTGGTAATGGTCGGTGTCTATGCTGTATTGCAAGTGATCGGATTGGGCTTGGATTGGGTTCTGCTTTTTCTACGATCCAGGAGGCAAGTTGTTGTTCCGCAATAGAATAAGTGACAAAGCGTCAAATGGTCGAAGATTGCCCTGCATCTGACGCACGTTCTGGCGAAACTTGTCTTCCAATAAAAAACGATTTTTGCGACAATTTGAACGACAAATACCAATGCAAAGGAATGCGTTTTGCGGAAGATCGCCGAATACATAATTCTCCAGATCGTGTTAAGCATCGTTCAAGTGTTACCGATCACTGGCTGCGCGCAGCTTTGCCGCTGGCTCGCGTGGTTGTTTTCAGATGTGATCAAATTTCGCCAACGCGTGATTGACGAAAACATTCTCGGCGTATTTCCAGATATGGCCGAGCCCGAACGTCGGGAGATGACGCGGCAGATGTGGTATCACTTATGCCTGATGGGATGTGAAATCGCCCAGGCGCCGCGAAAGATTCACGATTCGAATTGGCGGAAGTATGTTTTCATCCGCGACAAAGTCCAGATGACCAACTACTTGATCGATTACCGTCCGTTGGTCGCAGTCTCGGGGCATTTTGGAAATTTTGAAATGGGCGGGTATGTTACCGGCTTGTTGGGAATGCCGTCGTACACCGTCGCTCGGAAAATGGACAACCCGTACTTGGATGAGTTCATTAATCGGTTTCGTGGATACAACGGTCAGTTCATCTTGCCCAAAGAAGGCAGCGCGCCTGCGATTCAAGAAGTGATGGAGAGTGGCGGGATTTTGACGCTGTTGGGAGACCAGCATGCGGGCACCAAAGGTTGCTGGATCGACTTTCTCGGTCGTCCGGCAGCGTGCCACAAGGCCGTCGCGCTGTTCACGCTCTCGGGCAATGCTCCGATGATGGTGAGCTACTGCAAACATACTGACAAACCGTTGTACTTTGAGATCGGTTGTACCGGCGTTGCAGATCCGTTGGAAATGGATTCCAAGTTGAAGGATGTCACTGCGCTGACACAGTGGTATAACGATCGTCTGGCTGACGCGATCTACGATTGCCCCGAGCAATTTTGGTGGGTCCATCGTCGATGGAAAGAAAAGCCGGTCAGGAAAACGAAAAAGCGCCGTGCCTCGGCGGCTTAGGCGATTTCAAGAATTCGATTCGGGGTGGAGATGAACCGGGTTTGTTTACTGATGGCGTTTTTCTGTTTGATCGGCTGTTCAACGCCGGATTCGCCTCCTGCGTTTGAAATAACGGTACCCAGCCAAACCGATCAGGTTACCTCTGAGTCGTCTGATGGCAGCGTGCGATTCGATATTCACAGCGAATCAGGAATCGGCAGCGCGGAGGTCAATCTGGCTGGTGGTCAATGGCCCGAGGAGATTCTGCTGCGAGTTCACGCCAAAGGCCTAGAGAGTTTCAAGTTCTCTTATGCTGACACAGTTATCGAGGTTTCTGTTGCCACCGGCAGTGATCAAAAAGTGCTGCGGTCGGCGATGCAGATCGGCAAAGATCTTCAGCCAGCCGGCGAAGGGACGAAGTTCTACATGCCCCTCAAGGCCGATGAAGCTGGTAATTGGATTGAACTTCAATGTCCTGCCAATTTTCATGAGCTCGCCCCTAGCGGTTTTCGGATCGACTGGATTGATTTCTATCGTTAGTGGAGTTCATTGAAGCGTTTAGAACCGACGACATGAGCTGCGCGGCGGACTGAAAGTTCGTGGAACGTTCAATGGATGAAATTTTGAGATCGCAAGCCTCAAGAACGTCTGAACTTTGATGGTTTAGTGCCAGCGTGTGGTGTGCTAAGAGTTAGTTGTTCGCTATTATTTGGTGACACCTGTTTGCGGACTGGAACCGCATTTTTTGATTCATTGGACCGGCGTGACGCATTGTGATTCAGTATCGAAGCTTTCTGAATACGGACCCGCCGCTGATCGAGAGAATCTGGCGGCAGCAGAAACCGATCCGCGGGCAAGTCGAATCAGTTACGCAGTTGAATCTCGATCACTTGATTCTCTCCAAGCCGTACTTCGAATCGGCTGGATTGATCCTTGCCATCGACGAGTCGGGGGATCAACCGTTGCCTCTAGGGTTCGTCCATGCCGGTTTCGCGCCGACCGAGGATCTTTCCGATATCGACACAAAAATCGGAATCATCTGTCAATTGAAAATTGTTCCAGGCAACGACACCGAAATCATCGCTAGCGAGTTGCTTAAGCGAGCGTGTGAGTATTTGAAATCTCGCGGCGCGGCGCAAGTTCATGCGGGAAGCCATTTTCCGTTTGCGCCCTTTTATCTTGGCCTCTACGGCGGCAGCCAGATACCCGGTATATTGGTCGAAGATGCAGAAGCGTTAAAAGCGATGCTGGATTTTGGGTTTGTTGAAAACGATCGTATCGTGGTTTTCGAGCGCCAGTTGATTGGTTTCAAAACTGTAGCTGATCGCAAGCAAATTTCGCTTCGCCGTCAGTATCAGATCAACGCGATCTCGGATCCGCTGGAAAAGTCTTGGTGGGAAAGTTGTACTCGTGGGATGACGGAGCGCGATCGGTTTAGCGTGTACCACAAGAAGGATCAGAATGTTTGCGGAAGCGTTTCTTTTTGGGACGTTCAGCCGCTGGCGAATCGATGGGGTTCGCTTGCTCGTGGAATGTACGATTTGGTCATTCCCGAAGAGAATCGCGGTTTGGGACTGGCTACTTTTCTGGTGGGTGAGTCGCTTCGCCATCTGATGCAACAGGGCGTCGGAATCGTGGAAGCCCAAACCTGGGCGTCCGATCTGGCAGCGATCGGCGTGTTCAAAAAGCTCGGCTTTGACGAAGTCTCTCAAGGTGTGCTGGCCTCACTGGAGCTGTGATCGCTTGGTACTCAAACCGCAAGCTCCTTGCGGCCAACCGTTTTTGAGCAAGTAATGAATCTCACCAAAACTTGCCACGAGGCCCTCGCACCGTTTGAAATCTGTTGCCCGATTCTGCATAATGCGGGACCTCAGATATTCGAAAATCAGGTTTTGTTACATCTTTTGTTAAATCAAGAGGACAGTTGAAAAACGACCATGAATAACAAAGAATCAGCTTCGGTTGCTCCCTACAGCGGGATGATGATCGAGGCCGACGGATTGTGTAAGTTCTACGGCCCTTTTGCAGCGGTCAACAATGTCACATTTTCGGTTCCCAATCGTCAGGTCTGTGCTTTCCTCGGGCCTAACGGCGCGGGCAAGTCAACAACGATGAAGTTGCTGACGGGCTTTCTTGCGCCCACGCGAGGGAACATTTGGATCGCCGGTCTGGACATGAAGAAGGACCGCATCGAGGCCAGCAAGAAGATTGGCTACTTGCCCGAGAATGGGCCGCTCTACGAAGAGATGACCCCCAAAAGTGCGTTGGCCTATCTCGGTCGTGCCCGCGGGATGAGTTCTTCGGCCAAGCGAGATAGAACCGAGTTCGTCGCACAAAAATGCGATCTGTCGGAAGTCTGGAACAAGCCGATCAGCAAGCTTTCGCGTGGATTCCGTCAGCGAGTCGGAATGGCTCAGGCACTTTTACACGATCCCGAGGTTCTGATCCTCGACGAGCCGACTTCGGGGCTTGATCCAAATCAACTGGTCGGCATTCGTCAGTTGATCCGAGACCTTGGTGAAACCAAAACGGTTTTGCTGTCGACGCATATTTTGCAGGAAGTCGAATTGTTGTGCAGTCGAGTGATTCTGATCAACAAGGGCAAGATTGTTTTTGATGATCCGATCGGTGAAATGGGCCAACTGAATCAGATGGCTTCCAAATTCCACGAGCTGACGAGTTTCCCTGCAGCGAGTGTTTCGCCGACTTAGTTTCGACGTTGGTTGACGCATTTCCGATTTGTAGCGGCGACTGGGATTGAGATTCGATTCGCTTGCTTTTTGACCTGGCGCTTTTTCACGTGTTCTTTTCGCGTGCTTTTTTCACACTGGTTTGTTTGGAGTTTGATACAACATGTTTCGATGGCACGTTGTTTCCGCAGTTTTTGGGCGAAACGTTAAACAGTATTTTTCGGGACCGCTGGGATACCTGTTCATCGTGGTGTTCGTGACGGTGTCCGCCGTCATGGCATTTAGTCCGCAGTTCTTTGCGGAGAATCAAGCGACGTTGGATCAGCTTAGTCGTTGGTTTCCGATGTTGCTGTTATTCTTCATTCCCGCGATCACGATGTCGGTTTGGGCGGAGGAAAAGCGACAGGGCACCGATTCGATTCTGTTTACGCTGCCCGCGTCCGACTTTGACATTGTGTTGGGTAAGTACCTTGCCGTTGCGGCCGTGTACACCGTTGCGTTGTTATTTTCGCTGACGCAGGTTTTGGTGCTGGCGTACCTCGGTACTCCTGACATGGGAGTCGTGGCGACGACTTATCTGGGTTATTGGCTGGCAGGTTTGGCGTTGTTGGCGGTCGGCATGTTCGCGTCCTCGCTGACCAACAGCGCGACGGTCGCGTTTGTATTGGGAGCGATTTTCTGTGCGATTCCAGTTTTGATCGGATATTATTTCCGAGGCTTTGTCGGAATCGAACGATTCGGATTCGAGTGGAACCTGCGAGATTTTACGTTGGGACTGATTCCGCTTGGCAACGTCGTTTACTTTGTTGGTCTGACCGTGTTCATGCTGTATTTGAACTTGATCGTGATCAGCAAACGGCATTGGAATGTTGAAGAGCAAGCCAGTATCGGCGGTCAGTATTTTGTCCGCGCTATTTCGCTGGGCGTAATTTTGGCGGCGTTTGGTTTTCTGTCGAGCACCATTGTTTCAAGTCTCTGGGCTCGGGCCGATCTCACCAGCGAAGGACTTTACACGCTCGACAAGGCAACGGTTGAAACGCTTGAGAAGGTCAAAGAGAAAGATCGCGAAGTCACCATTCAAGCGTTCGTCAGTACCGACGTTCCGCGAAAGTACGTCAACGCGAAAAAGCAATTTGTAGGTATGCTGCGCCAGTTCAGCGAATACGGTGGCAAAAACGTTACGGTCCGTTATGTCGACGTCGCGCCCAACAGTCCGGCGGCTCTCGACGCTGAGCGATCAGGGGTCGAACCGCAAGAAGATCGCTCGGACGTGGGTGGCCGCGTTGTTGAACAGAAGGTTTTCCTGGGGGCAACTGTTTCGACCTCGCTTGACGATGTTGCGCTGCCATTTGTGGGAGACCATTCGGCGATTGAATATGAGC
>CALJOA010000153.1 GCA_937981585.1 uncultured Pirellulaceae bacterium
CTCGCTGGCGCTTCGGGCTTGTATTGCACGTGAAAATCGAACCAACGTACGTTCTTGTGCTCAGTTTGAGTAACTAGCCTTCGCCTTTTCCGATGCTTGAGATTTCAAACCCCAACTTAGTGAGTTTTTCGGCATCCAGAATATTGCGACCATCGAACACGAACGCAGGCTTCATCATCGAATCATAAATCGTTTTGAAGTCACAATCGCGGAACTCGTCCCACTCGGTCATCACTGCAATCGCATGAGCTTCATGCGCTGCGGCTTCAGCGCTGCTGGCGACATTTACATTTTCATTCAACACTCGACGCTGGGTATCTGTCAATTGCCCGTCAACGCCACCCATCAAATACTCGAGATCTTTGCGAATCTGCTCGATGCTAACCTGAGGATCATAGATCGTCAGCCTAGCTCGCTCTTCCAACAAGTCACGGCAAACATAGATTGCTGCCGATTCGCGAGTATCGTTGGTATCTTTTTTGAAAGCGAATCCCCAGATAGCGATCTTCTTGTCAGATACCGTATTGAACATCGTCTTGACGATCCCGGTTGAAAAGCGACGTTTCTGGTAGTCGTTCATCACGACAACCTGCTCCCAGTATTTGGCGACCTCGGGAAGCCCGAAGTGCTCGCACAGGTAAACCAGATTCAAGATATCTTTTTGAAAGCACGAACCACCGAAACCCACAGACGATTTCAAAAACCGGGGACCAATTCGTGAATCGGTACCAATCGCACCGGCGACCTCGTCTACGTCAGCTCCCGTCGCTTCGCAGAGCGCCGAGATCGCATTGATAGAACTTACTCGCTGAGCCAAAAATGCATTGGCGGTTAGCTTGGAAAGCTCGCTACTCCAAATGTTGGTGCGAATAATTTTATCATTGGGAACCCAATGCTTGTAAACGTCAGCCAGCTTTTCAATCGCAGTGGCGTTGTCTCCACCAATGAGAATTCGATCTGGCTTTAGCAGATCGTCAATCGCTGTTCCTTCAGCAAGAAATTCCGGGTTGCTCAGTACATCGAACTTAATATCAGACTTCGAAGACGACAGAATTCGCTTTACTGATTCAGCGGTACGAACAGGTAGCGTTGATTTTTCAACGATTACTTTGTCGCTGTCCGAATTCTCGGCAATCGTACGAGCACACTTCTCGACAAATTCCAGGTTCGCCGCGCGACCGGCTCCGATGCCATGTGTTTTGGTGGGTGTGTTTACCGAAATAAAACACATATTGGATTCGCGAATCGCAGCAGCGACCTCGGTCGTAAAGCGAAGGTTGCGTCCCCGTGCCTGCTTGACCACATCGTAAAGCCCCGGCTCATAGACGGGTAGCTCTTCCGAATTCCAAGCCGCAATTCGCTCTGGGTTCAAGTCAACCACGTGAACATCAATATCGGGACATTGATGAGCAATCATGGCCATCGTCGGCCCGCCTACATAACCTGCGCCAAGGCAGCAAATTTTAGTTTGTTGGGTGGTAGTCATTGGTCAAATCTTATGAAGATAGAATCGAAGTAAGTGAAGCGGATCAAAACAGGTGTAGCGCAGACCCTCGTGATCTCCCTATCATAATTAAGCAAACCAAAATTCTTGCGCCGGATCCTAAATTCTTGGGAAGTACAGTCAACACACCAAAACGATTCCGTCTTAACAGCATCCGATGCTAACGAAAGCTTCACAGGGAGCGCTAAAACGGGAACTAAATTCACAGTGGCGAAACTGATCAGACCAACAAGACTTTGGCCTATACGTCTTCGTCAGAATCCGTATTACCCGTATCACCATCAGTCGGTTCAGCCGGCGAGCTATCCTCAGGCTTGGCCTCATCCGTTTCAAGCTTTGAATCTGCCGTAGCTACCGAACTATCGGCAACGGCGCCATCAGGTGATGGAGTCTCTGAGTCCGGCGAAGCTGATTCATCGTCATCGCCCAGCTCATCGCGAGGCACACGGGCGATTACCGCCAGAGAATCCTCATCGTCCAAGCCCATGATGCGGACGCCTTGGGTATTACGTCCAATCACGCTGACATCTCCGCACTTGATTCGCTGAATCTTGCCGCGAGAGGTCATCAACAACAGCTCATCGTCATCGTTGACCTGCTTGATGCCAATTACGCTGCCGTTTCGATCAGTGGTTTTGATATCGCGAAGCCCTTTTCCGCCTCGTTTCTGTGTCCGATATCGATTGCCGCTCGAAGACTCCTCGCCATCGTCCGAATCAGCCAGATTAGGGCCAAACAAAGTTCGTTTGCCATAGCCTTTCTCGCAAGCCGTCAACAAGGTCGCAGTCGGATCGGCGACCACCATTCCGACGACTTTGTCGCCATCGGTCAGAGAAATTCCTTTGACTCCGCTGGTATTTCGTCCCATCGGCCGAGCATCGGATTCAATAAACCGGATCGCCATTCCGTTTTTGGTTGAAAGCACAATCTCATCGCCGGTCTTGGTCACTACGACGTCGATAATCTCATCGTCTTCACGGAGCTTGATCGCGATGATCCCGCCTTTGCGAGGACGACCATACTGCGACAGAGCCGTTTTCTTGACCAAGCCCTTTTGGGTCGCCATCAACAGAAAATGGTTCTCCGCATTGAAATCACGAATCGCCTGACAAGACGCAATCGACTCGCCCTTTTCCAACGGGACAAAGTTAACGATCGCGCGCCCACGACTCTCGCGCGACAGCGACGGCAACTGATGAATCTTCAACCAGTGAACAATGCCCTTGGTTGTAAAGAACAGCAGATAGTCGTGCGTGCTGGCGGCAAAAATATGTTCGATCGGATCTTCATCTTCGCTTTTGGCGCCTTTGATCCCTTTGCCACCCCGGCGCTGAGCGCGATACGTACTGACCGGCGTCCGTTTGATATATCCGTTGTGGCTGATTGAAACCACCATGTTCTCTTCTTCAATCAAGTCTTCGAGGTCGATATTACGGACCTCTTCTTCGGAGATAAACGTTCGACGCTTGTCGGCGTACTTGCGCTTGATCTCCGCCATGTCCTCCTTGATGATCGCATAGACATTGGCATCGTCGGAGAGAATGCGGAGATACTCGGTGATCTCTTCCAGCAGTTTGGCGTGGTTTCCACTGAGCTTTTCCTGCTCCAGGTTAACCAACTGACCAAGCGTCATTTTCAGAATCGCGTCAGCCTGAACGCCCGTCAGGTGGTAGACGTCCGACTCACCTCGCTCTTCCTGGAACGCCTTGAATCCGTCATCGCCAAGCGCTCGCTTCATCATCGACGAGGGACACTCGATCCCCATCAATCCGGCTTTGGCTTCAGCCTGAGTCTTCGAACTACGAATGACCTTGATGATTTGATCGATGTCCGCCAGCGCTAACAGCAGACCCTCGATCGTGTGCTTCTGCCGTCGTGCTCGAGAAAGCAGGAACTGGGTTCGTCGTCGGATTACTTGAACCCGGTGACGCAGGAACTCGCGCAAGAAGTCTTTGATCGAAAGCTCACGGGGCTTGCCGTCGACCAGCGCCATGAAGTTCATTGAGAACGAAGTCTGCAATGGCGAGAATTGGTAAAGCTGATTCAAGACAACGTCTGCGTCGGCGTCGCTCTTGACCTCAATTTCCAGTTTGACTGGCTCTTTAAGATCACTGAGGTCCTTGATCCCGGAGATCCCTTTGACTTTATCCGTCTTGACGAGATTGGCGATCTTCTCGACGACTCCATCTCGCGTTTGTTGAAACGGAAGCTCCGAAACAACGATCTTAAAACGGTTCTTCTTTTTTGGAACTGGAACGATTTCACACTGGGCCCGAACCACGATCGTGCTGCGGCCAGAGTGGTAGGCCTTGATGATCCCGGCGCGCCCGCAAATCATTCCGCCGGTTGGAAAATCCGGACCTGGCAACACAGTCATGATTTGGCTGATCGTAGCGTCAGGATTTTCGATCAGCATATCGAGTGCATCGCAAACCTCACCAAGGTTGTGAGGCGGGATCGACGTCGCCATACTCACGGCGATTCCGGACGATCCGTTAACCAGCAGATTGGGAAACTTGCTTGGTAGAACCGACGGCTCCATCCGCCGCTCATCGTAGGTCGGCGTAAAATCGACGGTATCGAGCTTGAGGTCTTCAAGCATCAACGCAGCCACGGGAGACATCCGGGCTTCGGTATATCGCATCGCGGCAGGCGGCAGGCCGGCAATCGAACCAAAGTTACCTTGCTTGTCCACCAACACGTGACGCATGTTCCATTCCTGGGCCATCCGAACAAGCGTCGGGTAAACGATACTTTCGCCGTGTGGATGGTAGTTACCGCTGGTGTCGCCAGAGATCTTGGCGCATTTGACCCTTGAAGCACCGGGGGTCAAATTCAAGTCGTTCATGGCGACCAGAATTCGGCGCTGAGAAGGCTTTAAGCCATCGCGGACATCGGGAAGCGCACGCGAAACGATGACGCTCATTGCGTACGTTAAATAACTCTCTTTAAGCTCATCCTCGATCGGTTTTTCAAAAAACGTCTCGTTTGGATTGGTGCCGTCACCATCGCCATCTTCAGGTTCAATTGAGTCAGTCGACAATTTGTCCGCCTTTCAACAAAGTTGGGTGCATGGTCGGAAGTGCAACTAGCTGCCGCACCTCAAAAGTATTTACGATTTTGCTTGACGTCATTCGAGTTAAAAAGGACCCACGAGTCCTCCATCAAGCGAAAAACCATGCCATCGAAAGCAGCCGAAATTCTGACAAAAACCCGAGCAATTGCTCGAAAAACCAGCTGCTTGATTCCTCACATTTTTCAGTGATTGCCTTCCTCACATCCTACCAAAATAACCCCGATCTCACAACGAGCAGAACCGATATTTGGGCTGCAAAAAAGCGAGCGAAAAGGTCCATTTTAAAACAACATTCAACAACCCAATTTCTGTCCCTGTATACTCAAAACTTGACCGTGATCAGCATGCGTACCAACAATGCGATTGTCGGTTTTTTGAATTGCAGTACCGAAACGACTTTCGGAATTTATGGCCAACCAAGATCCAACTTTGACCTCACTCGACGCGAACATCCTCGCTCGACTTGAGCGGATCGATCGCGCCCTGGTTCCAAAGCATGAACCTTCGTTTCCCCAGCAACCCGATTCTCGACTGGGCATTCCTCTGATCGGTCTCAATCCGGTTGAGACCAGCTCTCAACCTGCTCAGCGGAGTTTTTTGGAGAACGAAGCGGTCGACATCTCGCTGACCGCTGGGCACCGAATAAGCTGTCCCGACGGCGATGTCTGGATCAGTGGCAACTCGTTGCTGTGTGCCTGTCCTGATTGCGATGCCCCGATGACGATCCGGGTCTGGCTTCGATTGGCTGATTGTTGGAGGTGCTCGGCAAGCATTTCATTATCCGAACATCAAATTCGCGCAGTCGAAGAGCTAGGCGCAATACAATCGACTGAAGCTCGACAAAGACCACAAATCCAACCGCACTCAGCTCCGGTCGAACCCGCGACTGCTCCCGTCGCGACGCTCGAACCGATCGCGCCGGTCGCGCGTCGGCGGACCAAATTTGTTGCCCCAGTCCAGGACGAATTGCCACCGCCACCGCCAAGTCCAATCGTTAACGAGGCTCACAACCAGGAACTGGAACGGCTTAGCCGCGGCTCGCTGGTTACCCGATTTCTGCGCGATGGCTTCAAACTGACACCCGCCTGGATCGTCAGCCTGATTCTTCACATGATCGTCATCCTGATTCTGGCGCTGATCGTCCTGACCGACCGATCTTACGTTTCAGAGTCAATTACGCTTTCGACATTTCTTGACAGTGATGATCGAGCCGGTGGCGATGTCAGATTCGAGAACATTGAGGATATGCTTCAAGACGACGTGATCATGGCCAATCACCTCGATATTGATTCCAAAGAACTCCGTGACGTCCTTCAAAAAGCCTCTCAGGACGCAAAACAACTTCAATTCGATCCCAAACCGCTGGCTCCGCTGCCCGATCTCGACCAAGTCAAAAAAAACATCACCACCGTTGGTGGGCCGCTGATGTCCTTCGCCGCTCGAGATCCGCGGGTTAGGGCAGAGATCGTACGAAGCCAAGGCGGCACCACAATCACCGAAGCCGCCGTGTCCCGTGGACTTCGTTGGCTCTGCTCAGTGCAAAATGATGATGGCGGCTGGAGCCTTCGCAAGTATAAGGACCACGCAAAACAAAATAACAAAAGCGACATCATGGGCACGTCGCTGGCGCTGTTACCAATGCTGGGCGCCGGCCAAACGCATGAGTACGGAACCTACAAAGAGTCGGTCGCCGAGGGTCTGGCGTGGATCATTGACGTTCAAAAACCTAACGGTGATCTTCGCAACGGTCGCAATGGCAATGAAGGCATGTACGCGCACGGCCAAGCCACGATCGTGCTCTGCGAAGCACTTGCACTAACTGGAGACCAAACCTTTCGCGATCCTGCCCAGCGGGCAATCGAGTTTATTGAGAAAGCACAACACAAACAGGGTGGCTGGCGATACCGGCCCGGCGAACCGGGAGACACAAGCGTATTTGGCTGGCAGATCATGGCCTTGCAAAGCGCCCGGGCGCCAGGTCTTAATATCGACGTCGATGATTCGACGCTAAAACTGGCCGACTATTTCCTCGACCGTGTTTCAGCGCCAGTCAAATTCAACAACCGCCGAGGCACCCGACTCCCCGATGGCTCGGCGTACTGTTACATGCGAGGCAAAAAGGTAACCGCAGCGATGACTGCCGAAGCAATCCTGTGCCGAATGTATCTTGGCTGGAAGAAAGACGATCCTCGTCTATCTTCTGCAGTAAAATGGTTGATCCAAGACCACATGCCCTCAAACCGAGATCGAAATCTCTACTATTGGTACTACGGCACTCAAGTCATGCATCACTACGGCGGCGATCCCTGGAAAAAATGGAATGGCAACATGCGAAACCTGCTGATCTCCTCGCAGGAAACAAGCGGTGCCTACCCCGGCAGCTGGCACCCGAAAAAATACGAATGGGGAAACCGAGGCGGCGACCGAATCTACACCACATCACTTGCCGTTTGTACGCTGGAAGTCTACTACCGCCACCTCCCAATGTTCAAACAAATTGATCTGGATTAAATCATCTCCCGCAAAGATACATTCGTAACAGAATCTACTTTGCGCCTTTGCGTGATTTTTTGATTATCAAAGCAACTCAGTACTCCTCATCATCACTGGCTCACTCCAACGGGAGTGGGGGTGAGGGTTCTCAAAGCAACTTCTATTTCTCATTTAGCCGATCGCAAACCCATTGACCAATCCTCTACCCAACATCGCATCCACCTGGAAACTCCGAACACGAACTCTTCGTCTGGGCCCTCTCCCGGCCATCATGGGGATCGTCAACGTTACGCCAGACAGCTTCTCCGACGGTGGCAAGTTCTCGCAAGCCGACGCGGCTGTTAAACACTCGCTCCAATTGGCCAGCCAAGGCGCCGCCATCCTCGATATCGGCGGGGAAAGCACGCGCCCTTACAGCACACCCGTCGACGCCGAACAGGAACTCGAACGTGTCATTCCGGTCATCGAAAAACTCAGCTCGCTAACCGACACGCCGATTTCTATTGACACCTCCAAATCAGCAGTCGCCGCAGCAGCTGTTGCCGCAGGCGCCGAGATCATCAATGACGTCACCGGACTCGAAGGCGATCCCCAGATGATCGCCGTCGCCGTCCGATCAGGAGCGGGCATCTGTGCAATGCACATGCAGGGAACTCCGCAAGACATGCAAGACGACCCCAGCTACAACGACGTGACGCGTGAGATCCACGGCTATCTTGCGCAACGTAAATCATTTTTACTCGACACAGGAATTGAGCTGGAAAGGATCTGTCTGGATCCCGGTATCGGTTTTGGGAAAACGCACGACCACAATCTCCAGCTGATTCGAGATTGCCACCAGTATCATGAGCTTGGTTGTCCCATTCTGATCGGACATTCGCGAAAGGGCTTTATCCGCAAACTTCTTCAAACCAACGAACCAACGACTGCCCAGCGAGATGCGGGAACGCTTGCCATCACACTGCAACTTGCACAACAAGGCATCCAAATCATCCGCGTGCACGAAGTCGCAAACACGGTCGCTGCACTAAAAGTTCAAAATGGCTTGAGCTGAGAACTAGTGTCTTTGTCTACGATTCCCAAGTTTCCCAAAAAGAACGAGTAAAACCCGCCCTGACATTCTAATTGATTGTCAGAAAAACATCGTACATTGCGTTACTCAATAATGCTTTGCACCAGAATCGCACGTTCGATATTGTGATTCTTGCCGGGCTCATAAGCGACCGGGATCGAACGATCAAAGATAAAGAACCCACGGTTGCGAGTCGCCCCGCCAGTGTCGGCACCGATTTCAACACCACCGGATGCGACGTCCATCAAATCTCCATTTTCATCGACTTCGAAATAGCCAACGGTAATCCAAATCGCAAACACGCTCGAACGAGTTGTGGCCAAGTTGCCCAGCCGCTGACGCATTGCGTTTTGGAAATAAGCGTCCGTGGAATCAGCCTCGAAAAGCGGAGCTCCTGAGGCATTGCGACGAAGCAAACCACAGTCCACGTTCTCCTCGACGGGAACACCCTCCGCCACGAGGTTACCTTCGGTCGAATTTCGATAAGGACGAAAGAAGTCGCTGGTAGACGGGTCACTGTCATCTCGCCAACGAGAATCCCTGAAATCGCCATATCGTAGGACTCCATTGCTTCCAGTTGCGTAATCACCCATCAACACGTTGTACACACTTTCGTTGGGAATTGTGTTGAGGTTGATCTTGCCGGGGTATCGGTAGTGGCTAACGAAGTCAAACGGATTTAAGAAATTGTTCCCGACGACGTTTTGAGGGTTCAGCCACTGCTCAGTTCCAACATATCGAGAGGGAACTTCCAAGAAATCCAGCAGTTGATAAAAGTTACCAAGCATCGGATTTGCTGTTTGGTCGAACCCATAGAAGTTCAACAGATGCCCAAATTTAGATTTTAATGGATTACCGCCTACTGCCGCTGTGTAGGGATCACCGTTAACTCGGGTTGTGAAGTCAGCAGTCAAATTCTCGGGAGAACTAAACGGCACGTTAGTCAGCTCCAGGTGACTAACGTAGGGCCGGTTATTCCAAGTCAACCAAGCAAAATTCGCTCCGTCGCCGAACGATGAGTTCGGAAGACCAAATGTTTCTTCGAACACGAAACCCAAATTATGCTGACCACCCATTTCTTGTTGGCTTGATTGATTTTGAGCACCCACGAGCTCGGCTCCGAAAGGGATATGGTTGCTCGAATCGGCTTCACCACGCTCAAGTGATCCCAAATCTGTATCGCCGTTGCTAACGGCAGCAACACCAGCAGGAGGGAGACGTTCCGGGTTGATAGTGTTGTTATTAGGGTCTGCGGTCAATCCATTAAACGAAGTCAAATCGAGACTTGTTGTGTCGATAGTGATGTAGGGATTGATAACCGCATCCCAATCCAACAAAGGGTTGGCCAGTCTTTGAAGCTCAACCACACGAAAATTATCCGTCGTACCGTTTCGCCAAATTGCAGCATCATCGTCTACCTGACGCCCAGAAGCGTCAAACGGTTCATCACGCACTGCGCCCGCCACATGACCATCCCCAGGATTGGCACCGTAAGTCGTATTATTCATCCCGTCGTAGCCACCATCGGGGTCGCTGACAGATAGCGATCGAGGCTGGTCAATAACAACGGCAATTCCATCGTACTGTGTCTCCACCATCGTACTGGTAGTAGGATCCCATCGGTTGCGCACGATTTGATTCATGTCAGGGACCAACGAAATGCTGCGGATCTCATCAACTCGAAGCGTCGCAGGAGATCCCTCAATGCTTGTGCTCAGCCGACCAAAAGTGGTGCGGTACTCCCCGCCAGCTTCTGGGACGTTGCCAGATGAGCCAACGACAGCGTAGCGTCCCGGTAATACTTCCGGGAGGTCGGTCGCGATCGAGTTGTAAAAAACCTCCGTTCCACCATCAGTAAAACTAGGAGTAGGCGTATTGGTAAAAACAACTGAACGTAAAAAATTGGCATCAGCAGCGGCACGCTTGAATCCGATTCGCCACACGGGATCGCCAGCGGGAGACGTCTTTTGAAGATCAACTCCCGAATTCGCCCCATCGCCAAGCTCAGCAGGAAGGATCTGATTTCGATCGCTATGCGTCCATGGGTTGTACAGTTCCAAGTAGACCGATGACTGCGGAATCTTGTGGCTGTCCCAGTCAGTGTCACCGTTAGCTGTATTTGCCATGTCTCCATTATCATCCTCACGATCTTCGGTTCGTCGATCATGAGACCCGAATGACTCAGTTAATAACAACTCCGGACGTTCAGTCCCCCAAACTACAGATCGATCGGCGGGAGCTCCTTGCCCTGTGCTGTCATCAGTTGCTATATCGCCATCGACCGACCAACCATTCCAAGGGTTGGTGTCAAACTCAAACGGGGTGTGAATCGAGTCGGGATCACGAAAATCAACAACATTGATACACCACTGTGCAACCGCTGTACGATATTCTTCGACAGATCCGAAAAACGATAACGCCGAATCCTCCGTCGTTAACAACGTCAAAATGTAAAGCTGTTTGGCGAATTTATATCTGGCCAACTGTTCGTTATTCCCAGCTTGGTAATCGTTGTCCAAATCCATTGGCGGATTGCCACGCTGTTCGATATTGGACTCGTTAGTCTCGCCTGGATCATCGACCACACCATTGTTGTCGTCGTCCCGGCCATTGCCGAACACCCGATTTACATCCATCTTCATACCAACGAGTAACTCGCGGGACAGGTACTCACGGACTAGGTCGTCTTGGGCAGCATTTCCATTGACCAAATCGGCGTTACCACCGCCATTGAGCCTTGCGCGGAGCAGGGCATTCAAACTGAAACGCATGCCGTTATTGTTAAGGACAAAACCGGGGGCCATCGGGACTTCGTAGCTTTCAGTTGTAATCGACGCCCGCCGAGTGGTATCAGTAGCCACTCCTGGAGCAAGGGCTACCAAACGCCCCGGCAATAGGTTTGAGTCGACGTCGTTGATGCGTATCATTCTCTCCAACTCAAGCGGAGTGAATAACTCGTCGTCATCGTCGCCCTCCCACCCTCTCAAATAATTTGGCGCAAAATTCGCCTCGTAAGGGGAATTGAGCATCGTATCGGAGTTGCGGAAATTGGTGAAATCTAGTTCAGGAAGCGCGCTGTTGTATCCGTTGGGGATTTGAGCAAGATTCAATTCGGTAAAAGGGGAAACCGTCGGACGAACGACTCCAAGCCGACCACTGATGTCGTGACCAGCCGAAGCAAAAAAACCGCCAACTCCGCTATCGATCGACGTCGGATAACCAAACAGTTTTTCGAATGACCAAGCATCACGGTCTTCACCGCCGGGAGCCTCATCACCAGTTCCAGGTGCGTTATCAACGCCAACCCCATAACGGCCCGGCAGACCTAAAGCAGTATTACCTTGAAGAATATTTCTATAGTCAGCATCCGGTAAAAACGGGTTCCCATCCACATTAACAGCCAACTCTGCTGGTCCGTAACCTTGGCCTCGAACATTGTTAGTATTGTTTATCAAATCGCCAAGGTTTCCGGCCACATTGAGATTGACCAAACCATCCTGATCAACGATCCGGTAAGCCACCAACGGCTTGTACCGCAGGCCCTCTGGCGTTGTCTGAATTGGCAAACCAATATCCATCCAGAACGAATCGACCTGGCCATCAAGATCGGTATCGACCTCAAGTTCGAAACTACCACTTGCATTCAGATCAAATGCCGAAAACCTATGACGGAACGCATTGGGATCGTTTCTAAACATCGAATCGAGGGAAGGTCGATGGAAACTTGCAATCAAATTTCCCGCTTGGTCGCGACCCGACAGATACATATTCTGATAGTCGGGCCCGTCATACGATTCGTTAGGGCCAGTCAGATTGCCCGAATCATTAAAAGAGCTATCCGACTCTCTGTATGAAAGATAAGCAGCACCCGCTGCCGTGGCACCATCGCCACCAAACAATTCAGCTCGGCTCTCACCAATTCGGTTAGGCTCCAATGCCAACGCAGACAACGCGGCAGTCGCAGGCCCAGCACCTTCATCGTAGGCACCCGCTCCAGTGCCACCAAACGCCAGACCGTTGATGATCACGGTCGAATTTTCCAGAGCCCCCAGCCCGAACGTTCCTCGCTCAAGACGATTGGGAAGCTGCACGATAAACTTGTGGCCTCCGCCATCAACTCGATAGTCTATTATTCGTGTTGAGACTCCTTTTGCCGGTCCTGACACAAACGAAATTACTCGGCCATTAAAAAATCCAGATGCACTGGGAAGCGTTGGCCGGTGCTCAGTCAAAAGGTTGAGCACCTTGTTAGGAGTGTTATCGTTAGGATCTTTCAACTCCAATTCAATAAAATGACCGGCAGCCGATAGATTCGTTCCGGGAATCATCGCATCAATTGGTACGCCGTTGACTCTGGCCTTGAAACCATACCCATACATGTCCGAGAGAATATCTTGAGCTCGCAGCGGCGAAGCCGTGTTGGATAGTTCAGGGCCACGGATCAACTCGTAGAATGCCTGGTGAACCAGCGCCGTGCGGTCCACTGAAAAGTTGTGTTTTTTTCCTCGGTTACGAGAAGCCTTGTAGTAGTCATTGGAGACGATCATGAACGCGCTGCCCATGAGCAAGAACAGCACGATCATGCTGACCACGAACAACAGGGTGATTCCCTGCCGGTTCGAGCGCCGGTTGAGGTAACGGTTGCCAGTGTGATGTCTTGAGTTGTTTCGAGTTCTCATTTCTGCCTCCAAAGACAGGACGATTTAATTTTCAGGTGAGGAGAAGGGGGAAGGGGTGAGCCATCTAAAAGGAAATGTTCCAGTTCGACTCTTGCTCGGGGGTAAAGGTGCGCTCATAAACGCCAACCACGTCCTTGAGGTGGACAATGTAGGTCGGGTTGGCTGAGCTGCCGAAATCAAAATCGGGACCATCGAGGGTCAGACTGGATTGCGTATCACCGCTCTCAAGGTTTACGACACGACAAAACCCTAACTGCTTTTGAAAACCAACCTCTAGATTTGTATCTTGATTGATCAGGAGGACCCAATCATCTCGATTGATTCCTTCCAACCTTGCAGCAACATACACGTTAGACAAAGGCGAATGCACGCCATCCCTATTCAAAGCTGAAGAGGTATCAAGCTGTGCAACTGCCATCGCACCGCCGGGGTCCCCCGGAGAGATGAAGTCAGTAAATTGCCGATTCTTATAAACCAAAATGTACATGCGGTAGGACCAACGCGTTATACCAGTAGTAGTCGGATCGGTAGTGAATGGCACTACAATCGCACTCCATGAGATACGACCTTGGGATTGTCTTCGCAGGCCTGGCCCTCCGTCAGTGTCAAACAACTGCTCCGGCCCAAAAAATGCGGCGTTGGGGTCAGTGTCATCAGGCTCGCCAAATACCAAATCATCTCCGCTGCGGCACATCCGCCGAGCAAGCTCCGATGTGAACGGGGCACTCGCTGAGTCCAAAAAATTAACTGCTCTAATTGGCAACCCATCACCTTCGAAACCACCCGAACTAAGATCTCGAGATCTAAATTCAAACGGAAACTCGGCATTAGCAAAAGACGCTTCAGTGACGCCTAAAGGATCTAGAGAGAAAATCTCAGCAGGATCCGTTGGAGGATCATATCTATCAGCAGCAGCTGGGCCAGTCGTCCAGTTCTGAGGAATCTGCATTCCCATGATTTCCATCTGCGAGACAGCGTTTCGAGCGACCGTGACGGCGGAGTCACTATCGAGACCCGTTTGGGCTTGCTTGACGGCAAAGGGAATCAAAACCATGACACCGAAAACGCCGATCATGGCGACGACAATCGAAGTGAGCACTTCAACAATCGACAAACCCGAGCGAGTACCACGACGACGGTTCAAACCGCGACCATGGCAATCGAAGGTTGGGATGGGGGTGGGAAAAGACATGAAACGCTTCCAAAATAGGTGGTTGGATTCAATCAGTTGTGATTCGTGTTAAGGACAAGCTCGAAAAAATGACTACTGGGCAGCACTCTGGCGACCGACGGCGATCGCTCTGGATTGAAGAATTGCGTCTCTTAAATCACTTGGCGCTTGAGGAACTGCACCACTGGCAACATTGACGCTACCGGTGACCGAGTCGACGGTCACCCATTTGTTACTGGGACTGAAGATCGGGTCTTGCTCTCTGGAAGCAGGTGCTCCGGATACAGGATCAAGCGCATTGGGATCGTATTGGGTGACTAACCAGTTCAGAGCACCAGTCGGCTGCAAGCCATTGGTGCCCTCATCGTAAACCGGATCATCGAAGTACAATCGAGATATACCTCCATTGGCATCAAACTGCATCCAAATGCTGGTTGGCTGGGTTGCCTGGGGCGCCTGGGGTGTCTGATTTAGGTAAGTGCCATGTATGCCTCTCACAAGCGGCCCAGAGTAACGCAGGTCAATCAAGTAACCTTCGGGCAACTCGACCTCACTCGATTCAAGCCGTCGAGGCTGGCGATGAACAACAAAGGGGGCGCCTGAGCCCAGAGTCGGCAGCGGCGCCGGAGCAGGGTCGTCAAGCGTCAACACTGCACCGTTAAGGCTAACATCACTGATTCGGTAACGGTAAGAACTTCCACCAAAACTGATCTCGTCATTTACCTGAATTAGCGGATTAGTCGCCGTGTGCTCAAAAGGAACTGGGGAAATCGTGACTTCATTTCCGTTAATTGTTGCAGACGCAGTCTCATCATCGCCAATGTAGCGGGGCAGTTGACGCATCTGAAAGATACGGGTCCCGGCAAAGAAAGGCTCATCATCTGAGACATCACCAGCATCTTCAAAAGACGTCGGACCTTGGAAGTTGGGATTAGGAACAATCATCAGCCCAGCCGAGCCATCGTTGATCGCGCGGGCGCTGGCTTTGGAAAATGCGCTGGCCACAATTCGAGCCGCTTCACGAATGTTGCGATCTTTGTTGATAACTCGCAGTCGAGGGATCAAGATCACCGCGATGATCGACAGAATTGACATCACGACCAACAACTCGACCAGCGTCACACCGCGCGAATTTCTCGCTACCGGATGGCCGATTGGGTTTGAATTTTGTTTCGTCATGTTATTACTCAGGGGAGGTTCAAATTCAGATAGGCTAGTCTTGAAAGTTGGGCTTAGCGCTGCCGTCCCAAGCGCGTTGAAATAACTTCGAAACGAATGTCCTGAATCGCTTTCGGGACAGTTGGATTGAGGCCAGCATATCCAGCAGGAATTTGGTTAAGCTCGCCGTCATCAAAATCTGTCGCGGTACTATCATCATCATCGACCTGCCAAATTCGTAGCTGCATCGGCTCGCCCCAAGCATCCGTAATTTCAAAATACTCATCTACATCTGAATTTCCGATTGCCGCATTTCCTAATAGTTCAATCGCTGGCGTACCGTCTATATCCATTCGCTGGAGGACGGCGTAGAGATACTCGCCCGGAAGATCAAACCGTTCTTCTGTTTCTCCGGTCGACTTCTTCATATCAATGAACGACGCAACTCTCGCTGGCTTCAAACTCTCCAAACGTGTTCTTAACGCTGAATAATCGGTTCCCAGCCACTCGTAAAACCCCACGCCGCCGTCTATCGATGGGTTCTTGGAGGGAAAATTTCCAACATCATCATTGGCGACAAATGCCCCTGTTGCGCTGTCCACAAATGGCCTGGGAATTTCCGAATTGATAATATCCATCAAGATCTGACGACGGAGATCTCTTACATGAGCCAAGACTGGAGTGTTTCCACTGTCTCTCACATATCCGGCCAACTCACGATTGCTAATCGGCAGTCGGCGAACTTCGTAGTCCTCCAACTGAATCGATAACAGTGATTCGATTTGCCCAATCCGCGCCTTGGTGGCGACGGCTTTGGCGTCGTCTTGAGCGTTCTTCAAAACCCCCAGCGTCATCCCCGAAAGCACAGCAATGATGGTGATCACCAACAGCAATTCAACCAACGTGAATCCCGAAAATCGAAAATCGGATTGGCCATTACGCCGGTTTGGTTGCCGGGATGATCGTCTTAGTTTTATCGTTTCACACATGAGATGAGCTTTGTGTTTTAAATACTCGGAAGGATATAGTGCAGAGAGATAGTGAGAGCAGTTAGCCCCACAAGTTGGTAAATATTAAACTCTATTATTGAACGGCTTGGCTTTGCCGGATCCCACTGGTCAACAATTCCAAACGGCCATCGCAGAAGTTGCACAGGTTGTCCGAGGCCGAACGCCCAGCCGGATTGCCTTTGTCAATCAAACTTGTTAGCCCCCCGTAGCCGGACCCCGGGACCAATTGAATCGCCCACTGTTTTGAAGCAGGGCCAAGGTCCTTATCAAGCCCCGCGCAATACAACTGAAATGTATTTGGGTTTTCGTACCTTTCATTGCCGCCGACCAAAACGTGATACGCGGCCTGTGGAACATAATTGGCAGCGTCGATATAAACCCAAGGAGATTCGACACCTTCAGCTTGGTTGTAGTGAGCAACATTGCCGTGTATTTCGAGTTGGCTGTTCTTGAATTCGAAGAAAACGTGTCGCTCAAAACTTCCATCGTGGTAGGCGTTAGGCGTGCTGGCTCCATCGTCTGTCAACGGAAACTGAGCGTTTTTGGACAAACCCGACAGCCAGAAAACAAGATCGTCTCCGTCGTCAGGATCAATGTTCATACCAACAGCATCCCACCAAGCCTTCAAAGGTCCGGTAGTGCCATTACCTTCTCGATGATTGGGGGCAATCCGACTAATGTAGCGAGCCAACTTTTGGGGAGTCATTCCAACCCAACTCGGCGGATAGAAACCAAAATCGTTCCTGAACTGCTCGATTGACAGCTCAATCTGCTTCATCTCGACCTGGATCCTGGCTTCATTGGCCCGGTTGAACACAGGAATCACGGCAACGGCCAACATGCCGACGAGGATTCCAATGATGGCAATCACCACCAGCAATTCAACAAGCGTGAATCCTCGATGTCCTGATCGGGATTGGTTAAGGCGGGTAGTCATTCGATTTCTCCAGATAAGTTTTCAGCTGTTGTGCAGCCAATATGGTTGATTTTTGTTTTTCAGTTCGTTACTTACTTTTGATTTACTTGTTACTGGTCAGACCAGAAATGATCGCGATCAGTGGCATGAACAACGATGCCACGATGAACAGCACGATCAGACCGAGGAAGATAATCATCAAAGGCTCGATCATCTTCATCATTCCATCGGTCAACGTTTCGACTTCTTCTTCGTAGTAGTCGGCGACTTTGTAAAGCATGACGTCGAGTTCGCCGGTTTCTTCACCGACCGCGACCATATTGATCACCAGTTCTTCAACAACTGGATTTTTGTATTTCAGGTAGTACCACGCTCCACCCATCAGGCAGAGGACCGACGAGGCGTAGGCGACGTTGAACCACATTTCGGGCTGGATGAACAACACGGCCAGCGGAGGCAGGCACATCGTCAAACAGAAAAAGAACAACGCGACTGGATGGAATGTCGGCACGGAATGCGTCTTCATCGGACTGGCGATCGTGTCGCCTTCGCGAATCGAGTCCGTCACACGGGCGTAGACTTTTTCAAACATCGCGTTGCCGGATGTTTCACGAGTAATAGTCAGGCCCTCGATAATCGGCACGCCCGAGGCAACCAAAGCACCAAGAGTTCGGGTCGTCCGCGCAAGGTTGGCTTTTTCCACCAGTTTGCCGATGACCGGAAGTTTGAGCAAATACAGATGCCAGCCCATGCGACCAGCACGGAACTTGCAGACCAACGAGATGAACAACACCATCGCGATCGGGATTAGCGGGAACAGGAACCAGAGTTTACAAACACGATCCGAGATATCCATCAACAACTGAGTCATTGCCGGCAGCTCGATTCCGAATTCCTCGAACATCTTTTGGAATTCAGGAATGATCTTCAACATGATGAAGGTCAAAATACCGATCGTGAATAGAACGACCATGATCGGATACATCATCGCACAGATGACTTTGTTTTTCAGTTTTTGGGTTCGCTCCTTGAACTCCGCCAGACGACGTAGAATATTCTCCAACGAACCACCGGCTTCGCCGGCTTTGATCATGTTGACGTAGAGTCGATCAAAGACCTTGGGTGATTTGGCCATCGCCTCCGACAGCGACGCTCCACCTTCGATCTCGTCACAAACATCAATCAATCCGTTCTTGAGCGCTCCGGGAGGGGCCTGCTCTTCGAGGATTTTAAGACTCCGCAAAATCGGCAGACCCGCATCCTGAAGAATGGAAAGCTGACGAGTAAACGTCACCATCTTCTTACCACCGGCACCACCAAGAGCAAACGTTTTGCGGCCCTTGCCTGATGATTTTTCGGAGCCCTTGGCAGCTTTCTGCACAGAGATCTTGGTAACAAAGTAGCCCATCGAGCGAATCGTCGTTTGGGCTTCATCCTGCGTTGGCGCATCGATGACGTCTTTGATTTCCTGACCCTGCGGGTCCATGGCTTCAAACTGATAAGTAGGCATCGTTTAACTTCCTGTGCTCTAGGTCGGAGGTTGGAGTTGGAGGTCGGAGTGTAAAAGGATTCAGTAGTGTGTTTTGGTTGTTATGGTTAAGCGTCCAGGACGGTTTCACGGATAATTTCTTCAGCCGTTGTGGTACCGTCAAAGATAAAGTCGATCCCGATGTCGCGGAGGATCTTCATCCCCTTGGACCGGGCTTTGTCACGCAAGTCATCTGTGTTGCAGTTTTCATTGATCATGTCACGCAGCTCGTCATCGAGAAGCATCAACTCAAAGAGGCCCACGCGCCCTTTGTAGCCAGTGTTGTTACAACTGGCACAGCCGGCGCCTCGATAGAAGCTTTTATCTTTGATTCGTTCCTCAGTCAGTTCCAGCTCAACGATCATTTCTTCGGTTGGCTCCATCTCTTCGCGGCATTCGGGGCAAATCCTCCGAACCAGCCGCTGAGCCAAAATCGCCTCGACCGTCGCGGTGATCAAAAACGTGGGCACACCCATGTCTTTGAGTCGGGTGATGGTGCTGGGCGCATCGTTGGTGTGCAAGGTGCTAAACACGGTGTGTCCGGTCAGTGAAGCCTGAACCGCAATCTCGGCAGTTTCGAGGTCACGAATCTCACCGACCAGAATCTTGTCAGGGTCCTGTCTGAGAATCGCCCGCAGCGCCGAAGCGAACGTGACGCCGATGTCGTGGTTGATCGGAATCTGTACGATCCCGTCGATGTCATACTCAACCGGATCCTCAGTGGTGATCAGCTTTTCCTCGATCCGATTTAATTCTGAAAGCGCCGAATAAAGTGTTGTCGTTTTCCCTGAGCCGGTGGGGCCGGTGACCAGGATGATACCGTTGGGTCGCTCGATGACTTCGCGGAAGCTCGACATAATCTCCGGGCCCATCCCGACGTTGTTGAGATCCAGAGAAACCACAGAACGATCAAGTACCCGGCAGACAACCGACTCACCAAACATCGTTGGCAACACACTGACGCGAAGGTCGACCGGGTGGCCACCGACCATCAATTCGATTCGACCGTCCTGCGGCATTCGTCGTTCAGAAATGTTCAGGTTCGCCATCACCTTGATCCGTGTTGTGATCGCGAACGCGAGATGTCGCGGCGGCGGAACCATTTCGAACAACACTCCGTCGGCTTTGATGCGGATGCGGAATTCGTCTTCGAATGGCTCAAAGTGAATATCGCTGGCGTGATCCTTGATCGCCAACAGCAGCACCATGTTGAGAAGCTTACGAACGGGAGCACTTTCGACCAGCTCGTTGACGTCACTCAAGTTGATCGGGCCGTCTGAAGAGAGGGCTTCGGTGGCTCGCTTGAGTTCGTCGTCGTTCTCAAGATCGTTAATGATCTTTTCAATACTCTCGGATTCAGCGTTGAAGAACTTGTCAATCCCTTTGAGGATCTGGCCTTCGGAACAAACCAGCAACCGAATCTCGCGACCGAGGAACCGACGCAGCTCATCCTGCATCGAGAGGTTCTGTGGATCACAAGTCGCCAACGTCAACGTGCCCCCATTTAGCTGCAACGGAATCACGCGGTACAACTGCGCCATCGCATCGGAGAGGGTTTCGAGCGCTTCTTTGGGAGGCGTGACACCTTCAAGGTCGACGGTCTGCAAACTGAATTGCTCGCCGAGCGCCTGAATCAATTCATCTTCGGAGATCAAGCCCATGTCGGTGGCGACTCGACCAATCATCGTGCCCTGGTTTTGGGTTTGCTCTTCAACCAGCATTTCCAGCTGATCGTCGTTAATGAAACCCAAGTCGACAAAAATTTGACCTAAACGTCGTAAGGCCATGATTTGATTCCAAAGTTAAAAAGTAGAAACAGTAAAAGTAAGTTTGTTGAAAGTGTTAGTTCGAAGCTGTGTGTTAGATCTCGGTTGTGTGTTTGTTGTGTGTTTATTGTGTGTTTTGGTAACCCGACGCGTTAGCGAGGGACGGTCCCTCGCTA
>CALJOA010000154.1 GCA_937981585.1 uncultured Pirellulaceae bacterium
CAATACGCCCAGTTGATCGCGAGACGAGTGCGTGAACAAAGTGTTTACTGCGAAATCGTTCGACACGGGATCACACCGGATCAAATCCGAGACCACAATCCTACCGGCTTGATTCTCTCTGGCGGACCAAGCAGTGTCTACGAGGACGCAGCGCCAAAATGTGATCCGGGCATCTTCAAGATGGGAATTCCGATCTTGGGAATCTGTTACGGGATGCAGTTGGCTTGCGAAAGTCTGGGGGGGAAAGTTGAAAGCACCAGCACGCGCGAATACGGTCGGGCGATCTGCGAAGTCTCCCAGGACGACGAATTGTTCAAAGACTTTCCGAAGCAATCCCAAGTCTGGATGAGCCACGGCGATCAAGTCCAACAAGTAAGCGACAACTTTTTGCCGCTTGCCAAGACCGACACTTGTCCCGTCGCGGCGGTCAAGCACAAAAGCCTTCCCGTCTACGGATTGCAGTTTCATCCCGAGGTGACTCACACACCCGAAGGCGCGACACTGCTGCGAAATTTTCTTTACGAAGTCTGCAAATGTACCGGCACATGGAAGCTGGAAGACTTTGCCAACGAAGCGATCAAACGGATCCAGGCCCAGGTCGGTGACAGCCGAGTGATCTGCGGACTTTCAGGTGGTGTCGACTCATCCGTCGTTGCCGCACTATTGCACAAGGCCATCGGTCCTCAACTGGTTTGCATTCTTGTCGATAACGGCTTGCTTCGAAAAGGCGAATCGGAAGCTGTTGTAAAAGCGTTCTCAGGTCACTTCAAAGCCGATCTGCGCGTCGTTGAGGGTGAAGACCGTTTCCTTTCTGAGCTGTCTGGCGTTTCCGATCCACAGGAAAAAAGAAAGATCATCGGCCGGGTGTTCATCGATTGCTTCAAAGACGAATCGAACTCGATCACCGACGCGAAATTCCTCGCTCAGGGAACGCTTTATCCCGACGTCCTCGAGTCGGGCGCAGCAAAAGACGGTCCGGCCGCGACGATCAAGCTACATCACAACGTTGGCGGGCTGCCTGAAGAGCTGGGTTTCGAACTGATTGAGCCGCTTCGCGATCTCTTCAAAGACGAAGTTCGCCGCTTGGGATTGGAACTCGGTTTGCCCGAGGATCTCGTCTGGCGTCACCCGTTTCCCGGGCCCGGACTGGCCGTTCGTTGTCTTGGAGAAATTGAAAAAGACAAACTTGATGTGCTTAGAGAGGCCGACGCGATCGTGATTGAAGAAGTCGTCAACGCCGGGCTTTACCGCGAGACCGCCCAGCTGTTCGCCGTTCTGCTACCCGTACAAAGCGTCGGCGTGATGGGCGATGCGAGGACTTATGAAAACGCGCTGGTCATTCGCTGCGTCGATACCGATGACTTCATGACCGCCGACTGGTCACGATTGCCTTACGATCTGCTGGCCCGAATGTCCACGCGAATCATCAACGAGGTCGCGGGGATCAATCGAGTTTGCTACGACATCAGCTCCAAACCACCGGCCACGATCGAGTGGGAGTAGGTTGGAATGCGGATTTCGGAATGGGGAATGCGGAATTGGGAGTAGCAAATCCCAGATTCCGCATTCCACACTCCTCATTCCGCATTGACTTACCCACGGGCACCAATATTTCAAAAGACATCAAACTACCAAAAGACTAAAGACATGAGTGGAAAACAGTACATCTTCCAAATGGAAGACATGACCAAGAAGCATGGTCCCAATCCAGTTCTGAGCAACATTTGGCTTTCTTTTTATCCCGGCGCAAAAATTGGTGTCCTTGGTCGCAACGGCGCCGGAAAAAGTACGCTGCTCAAGATCATGGCGGGGATCGACAAAGAGTTTGAAGGAGAAGCCCGCTTGACCGACGGTTTTACTGCTGGCTATCTGCCACAGGAACCCAAACTCGATGAATCCAAAAACGTTTGGGACAACGTTCAGGATTCCGTTGCTCCGCGGCGCGATCTGCTGCTTCGCTACAACGAGCTGAGCGCCCAGTGCGCCGAACCGCTTGACGAAGCCGCGATGGAAAAGGTCTACAAGGAAATGGCGCGGGTCCAGGATCAAATCGACGCAAGCAATACCTGGAACCTCGATCACGAAATCGAAGTCGCGTTTGAGGTCATGAATCTGCCTCCCAAAGACTCGATGGTGACCAATCTATCGGGTGGTGAAAAACGTCGAGTAGCGTTGTGCAAGTTGTTGCTTGAGAAACCAGACCTGCTGCTGCTCGACGAGCCAACCAACCACTTGGACGCCGACTCAGTCCATTGGCTTGAACGAACGCTCAAGGATTATCACGGCACTATCGTCGCGGTGACGCACGATCGTTACTTTCTCGACAACGTCGCGGGATGGATTCTCGAACTCGATCGCGGAGAAGGGCATCCGTTTGAAGGTAACTATTCGTCATGGCTGGCACAGAAACAGGCCAGGCTCAAAGTTGAAGAAAGCCAGAACAAAGCCCGGATCAAGGCGCTCAAGCGAGAGGCTGAGTGGATCAACATGTCGCCCAAGGCGCGTCAATCAAAAAGCAAAGCCCGTATCAGCAGTTACGAGCAGATGCTTAACGAGGACCAGCGCGAGAAGGAACAGGAACTCGAGATCCAGATTCCTACCGGCCCGCAGCTCGGCGACGTTGTTATCGAAGCCAACGATCTTTGCAAAGGTTTCGATGACAAGATTCTGATGGAGAACGTGAACTTCCGACTGCCGCCAGGAGGAATCGTCGGCATCATCGGCCCCAACGGTGCCGGTAAAACAACGCTGTTCCGAATGATCACTGGTCAGGATGAACCGGATTCAGGCTCGTTAAAAATTGGCAAGACGGTTGAGCTTGGCTACGTTGACCAGTCGCGCGATAGTTTGAACGATAACAACTCCGTCTACCAGGAAATCTCCGAGGGACACGACACGTTGGAGCTTGGAAAGCGAAAGGTCAACGCTCGAGCGTACGTCAATCGTTTCAACTTCCGCAAAGGCGATCAGGAGAAAAAGGTTGGCGTGCTTTCAGGTGGAGAGCGCAACCGCGTCCATTTGGCCAAACTTCTGCGACGTGGTTCCAACGTGCTTTTGCTGGACGAACCGACCAACGACCTCGACGTTGATACGCTTCGTGCACTCGAAGAAGCCATCGAAAATTATGCTGGCTGCGTGGTCGTCACCAGCCACGATCGCTGGTTCCTAGACAGAATCGCAACCCACATATTGGCTTTCGAGGGCGACGGTTACGTTCACTGGTGCGAAGGAAACTATCAAACTTACGAACATCAGCGTCGTGAACGACTGGGAATCAAGGAAGACGAGCCACGCCGATTCAGGTATAAGAAACTAAAAGCGTGAAGCCATTTTGGTTTGCCATGCTTTTCTCCTTGTCAGAAATTCAAATTCAAAATTAAAGAGATCTCGAAATGACGATTTTACGTAGTGGGGCAACCAAAAAGTACTCCGATAACTGGGCGGCCGCGTTTGGCGGGAGCAAGAAAAAGAAAGCGACCAAGAAGTCAGGCGCCAAAGCATCTGCCAAAAAGAAATCGAAAAAGAAGCCCAAATCAAAGAAAAAATAGTGGTGGGCCTCACGCCAAGGCGCAACGACCAACCGCACTAGCCTTCGCGTCTCAGCGCCTTTGCGTGAAACAACCCAGCAACAACGCGAGTCGGCAAAAGCGAGTGCCCGTTCTACAGAATTTCCGCTCGGAGCTGTTGAGCTTGAGTAGCTAACCGAAAAACGCTCAACTTCGGCGGTGAACCATCGAATCGCAGATCTCGAAATTGGCTCCGAAGACTTCATCGAACGAATAGACATCGTCGAAATGCGACCGCTTGTCACGGCTGGACTTTTTCATCATCCCCTGATCGATCATGTTGTAGACGATATCGCCAAAGCAGCCCGTTGAGTCAATGTTCCAGTTCTTGAGGACGACTCTGGCCATGTAACCGTACTGGTTGAGGGCGTACCTACGGATAGATTCGCAAAGCTGCTGGCCGGTCAAATGACGTTCACGACGGGCCTGATGCGTCGCGGCTTCGATATCGTAGTCGGGGTCAAAATGCTCCTGCGATCCAAGCTCCATTGTATCGGCCGCGTACGCCAATGCCTCCCGGACGAACTGATACGCCTCGATTGGATAACGCGGATCCTGGTTTACAAGATGGTAAAGCGAAAATGAATCGTCCGTCATCGTTCAATCCAAACATGGTAGGAGTTTTGGAAGTGGAGAACTAATACACCAGGTAAAATCCATCTACCCAGCGGCCAAAAAGGAAACGTGGGAGAAACTTCAAATGGGAGCATCTAAGTCATCGCTGAGGCAATCGGCAGGAGAGCTTGTGTGCAACTGGCCAATCCAAACTCGAGAGCCAAGCCAATTTCGAGCGTCGTATCTCTTCAACTGACTTGGACATTCTAGCCAATGCTCCTTCAAAGCCAATTGGGATTTCTCTACTTCTTTCGGTCCCGGCGAGATCGTCGCTTGCGGCCCGATTTCCCGGAGCGACCAGACGACCCCGATTTGGCGTTTGTTTCTTCTTTCTTTCCGGAATCCGAAGATTTGCTATCGCCTTTGGGTTGTCCCGACTTGTTGGGTTTTGAGTCCGGTTTGCGTTTTGCGTTTTCTTTGCCACCCGAAGTAGACTTTTTGATAACCGACAGAACCTCGCTGGCATCGATCACCATCCGGCGGTGATCCTCTGTCTCAACCAAGAGCTGCTCAGCTATAATTTGCTGATTGAGGACCTTGGCTTTTCCATTTCGGGTCACCACCATCGAACCAACCCGGGGAAGCTGCTTTTGAATCGCTTCGTAGGTGTCAAATTCGTATCTGAGGCAACACTTCAATCGCCCACAGCGGCCAGAGATCTTGGTCGGATCAAGCGTCGCTTTTTGAAGCTTTGCCATCTTCATTGAAACCGGCGGCATGGTGACCAAGTGATTATTACAACAGACTGGTTTGCCGCAATCGCCATAGTCAGCCATCAACTTGGCTTCGTCGCGAACGCCGATCTGCTTCATCTCAATCCGCGTTTGGAACTCACTGGCAAGCAGCTTGACCAACTCACGAAAATCAACTCGTTGATCTGACAGATAAAACACTACCAGCCGCTCGCCGCCGAACAACGACTCAACGTCGATCAACTTCATATCGAGCCCAAGTGCGTCGATATGCTTCTGACAAGCATCCAGCTTTGCTCGCCGGGCAGCGTCGATGTCGTCGATCGCCTTGAGATCCTCGTCCATGACCTCGCGAACAATCTGACCGGTGGGAGGCTGATCAAGATGCGAAAGCGCATCATCGGAGGCTTCGCAAAGCACCTGCCCAATCTCAAGCCCCCGGTCCGAGCGGACGACCACCTCCATCCCACGGCGGTAGGCCTTTTCGCTACGCGACCCCATCACCCCAAGGCTTCTCATTAAACCGTATCGGACAATGTAATTCGACAACGTTTCTGTTTCTCTGACGATATAGCTTAGAACTTGAGTGCAAACGATTCGCTTAATCTAGATCGATTATAGCGGAATCGCGCCGGGAGAATGGTGCCTATTTAGAAATTCGGATGCTGACTCACTCCCGCGCAGTCGGGAGTGCATTGAAGCGTTGAGCTACTAGATCCCCGCCTGCTCGGGAATGAAGGCGGGACCAGATCCGAAACCACTAGTCAGGAATGTAAAGCCCGGACTTCGACTCGCCGGGCGCTTCATCCGAACCACTTGCAGGCTCTGGTGCAGTATCAGATTGATCCGGTGTCCAAATTGCACCACTGCTTGCCGCTGCGGGAGGTGCAGCAGCCGGCTGAGGTGGCGGCACGGCGCCGGGGGCACCAGGACCACCACGAAGCGGTCCTCGATCAGGGCCGATTCCAAAACGATCCAGCACGCGGACCAGTTGGTACTCAACGTCCGGATCATCAAGATGGCCTTGCTGAATTGTAGTCAACAAATCCGGAAGCCCGTCCGTCATCCCGCGCGACAGTCGGAACTCAAACTCCTGAACGAGATACAAACCGATCGGACGTCCAGCCTTGGTCGCTTCTTCACATGCCTTGTCGATGTACTCCAAACTTTCTTCATCGTTATCGCTGAAGTGAGCCATCATCGAGTAACACATATCCCGCGTTGCGCCTTTGAAATCTGGGCGATCAAGGGCCTCACCGACGACTTGACGAAGCACACGAATGTTTCCAATCCGCATCGCGTCGGCTTGAATCTGCATCAACTGCTCGTCTTTGAGCTTCTTATAGTCGAGATACTGCTGCTGAATTGGCGACGTAACCCGCTCGTCCTCTGCGACGTCAACGGTCTCATAATCCGTAAGTCCGAGATTTTCTTGCAGTTTGGCTCCAAGTTGATCGTTGAAGAACTGCCCTTGGGTTGCATTCTCAAGCATCAACACCAAAGCCCGCAACGGAACTTCCAACGCCGGATCCTTGGCGGCTTCTTCGGGCGACTTGTCACCCAAAACGCTGAACGGCAACTGAGTCCACTGATCCAGAATCAAAGTTTCCCGATGTGCCTTCACCATTTCGCCGTGCTGCGTCCGAGTCACGCCCTCGGGCAAATGCCAACGCCATTCAAGCAACTCGCTCATCGCATTGGACTCGCCAATAGAAGTCGATTTTGGTTCGCCGACGATGAACTCACCAAAATCTTCATCGATCAACTTTTTCAATTCATCGTATCGACCATCCTTGGCAGTGATGCATTCGAATCGCGCCGGCCGGTCGGTCTGTTTTCCATAAACCAGCAGCTCAGAAATTACGGACGGAACGTTCTCCAAGGTCAGTTCATCAACTGATGAAACTCGATCACGATCAAGCACCACAAACGCGTGCCGAGGTGGCGGCCCCTCTTCGAAAGGATCAGCATCAATAGTGCCCGAGGTCGACATGCGATTGCTTGAGAGCGCAATCTCGGTGACCTTTTCGGTCTCACTTAACTCAAACGTAATTCGCTCGATCGCAACGGTCGGAGAAAGCGGATTCTCATCGAAAAGTTGCGCGATGGCTTCGGCTTCAACAGCTTGCAATTTCTGGGTCGCTTCCAATTTGGAAAACCGACGGAACCCCGAAACCATCTCGCTGATTCGACCAAGATATCCATTTACGATCGCAGAAGCTCGCACGACCAGTGGCTGATCGGGAAACGACTCGTCGATCTTGCCGAGGAACTTTAACGCCTTGCGAAACTGACCGCGGTCCATCGCGCGACCGACGTTGATAAACTTGCTTTCCCACTCCACATCGGCTGGTGCCCGACCAAGCGCAAAATCCTGTTTCAAAACCATAGGCGTCGACGGTGCCGACAGTGTCTCGTGCAAAATCTGCTGAAGCTCGGGATCCTGATCGCCTTTGAGCGCCGAAGCGTAAATCAAGTGCGCACGCGCCGCAATCAATTTGCCTTGGGAGTAAAGCCCCAATCCAACCATCCGAAACGCGTTGGCCAGCGAAATCGGAATCTCATTCCCTTTGATCGAGTCCATCGCATCCTGAAGCGCTTCGACCGACTCATCCATTTTGCCTTCGGCCAGCAAAATCAAAGCCCGATGATGCAGACCAGTAGAGTGCTGTGGATTGGTTTTGAGGAAAAGCTCGTTGGCTTCTTTGGCCAACTCGATCTCTCCCGCCGTAATCAGGATATGAGTCTTGATGGTGAGCAAGCAATCCTTTGGCCCCATTTTGCTCATCGCCCGATCAAGCTGATCCAGCGCGGCTTGGGATTGGCCAGACTTGTTCTTGGCAAGGACCTGATTCAAGTCACTCAGAATGTCTTTTCCGCAGCAGAATTTGATCTTCTTGTCGCCATGACAAGGGCACTGCTGGTAAACATCAATGTCCATATAGTTGTTTCCGGTTGTTTGCTCAATCGCTAACTTTTACAGCCAATAATCTAAGGCAATAATTCACGCCAAGAAACCCTCGCGTTCCCAATAACCAATCATTCCTGACAAAATTCAGAAGTACGGCTGATCATTAACTTTGATGGCGCTGAGAAGCTTGGTGTCAGCACCTTGGTAAATCTCTTGAGCCGTTTTGGCGGTTGGACGCTAAGCCCGGTTTACAAATTGCCCCAGTTTGTCGTAGCAAGCTTCAGCTCAATAGTTTTGTCTTAGGTAAATTGGTAACCCGACCAGGTTGAGATTTTTTTTGCCGTTTGGGCGATAGCCCCGATTGAACAGCTTTGAACCGGGGCTATCGCCCAAACGGCTGATGTTGTTAAGAAATGTCTTGAAAAATCACAGCCTCGACGCGTTAGCGAAGTCAAAGCGGCGCCAACCTCGCCTTCACGTACGCGTCGGGTTACCATTGGGTGTCAAAGCGACTCTGTCCAACTGGGCCACGAAATCTTGAGCAAGAGAAGAGAAGACACCTCGATGCAACCCTGGACTCTGGAGTCACTAAGCAACATTGGTCACTGCCTGTCGATGACGGCCGAGCGCATGCCAGACGCGATCGCCGTTGCCTGCCCAGCCAAAAAGCAACCCAAGCAACTCGCGCCCGGCTCAAAGTTCCGATACGACACCGTCACGTTCACTCAGCTTGAATCACGAAGCAACCAGATCGCCCGTGGCCTCATTGACATGGGCGTTACGAAGGGATCTCGGATCGCGCTGATGGTCCCGCCAGGAATCGACTTTGTGGCCAACGTTTTTGGACTGTTTAAAGCCGGCGTCGTCATCATCCTGATTGATCCCGGCATGGGAAAGAAGAACATGATTCGGTGTTTGTCCGAATCGCGGCCCGAGGGGATGGTCGGGATTCGACTGGCTCAAATGGCTAGGACGGTTTACCGAAGCAAGTTTCCGCTTTGTAAAAACAACGTCGCCGTTGGTGGCTTTTTCCCCGGATGTAAAACGCAGTCGAAGTTTGATCGGCTTCCAACAGATCTGGATCCGCTCGACGTCTCACGTGAAGACGAAGCCGCAATCATTTTCACGACTGGAAGCACAGGACCACCAAAGGGCGTTTTGTACCGGCATCGGAATTTCATCCAGCAATGTGAACAGATCCGGGATTACTTTCAAATCACTCCCGGTTCGGTCGACGTTTCCGGATTTCCTTTGTTCGCGCTATTCAACACCGCAATGGGAACAACGACCGTGTTTCCGGAGATGGACCCGACTCGGCCGGCTGAGGTTTACCCTCCCAACATCATCGATGCCGTGAACGAGTTTTCAGCCGATCAGTCGTTTGGTTCCCCCGCGCTGTGGAATACTGTTTCCAACTATTGCCAAAGGCACTCAATCCAACTGCCAACCATCAAACGGATCCTTTCGGCTGGTGCTCCAGTTCCTTCATCAGTGCTCGCCAGAATCAAGAATGTCATCGCGCCCGACGGCGATGCATTTACGCCCTATGGAGCCACAGAAGCGCTTCCCGTCGCCTGCAATTCTGCCACAGTTGTTTTGGGCGAGACCGCGCAGCAAACTGACATCGGAGCCGGGACTTGCGTTGGCGGTCGATTCTCCGGTATCGCTTGGCGGGTGATTGAAATCTCAGACACCCCCATCGGTAACATCGACGAAACGAAAGAAGTTCCGCGCGGCAGTGTCGGCGAGCTAATCGTTCGGGGCCCTGTTGTTACAGATCGGTACGTAACCCGAACTGATGCCAATGCGTTCCATAAAATCACCGATGGCTATTCGTTTTGGCATCGAATGGGAGACGTCGGCTATCTCGACGATCAGGATCGTTTCTGGTTCTGCGGTCGCAAGTCGCATCGGCTGCAGACGACCAAGTCAACGATGTTCACGATTCCATGCGAAGCGATCATCAACACGCATGAGAAGATTTATCGAAGCGCACTGGTTGGAGTTGGCAAGCCCGGCAATCAGGTTCCCGTCTTGATCGCCGAACCGCTACCTGAACATTTTCCACAATCCGAACAAGATCGAGATCAATTGATCGGAGAACTAAAGTCGATCGCCAGCCGTCATTGGCAAACCGATCAGATCAAAGAGTTTCGGCTGCACCGCTCGTTGCCTGTTGACATTCGCCACAACTCAAAGATCTTTCGGGAGCAACTGAGAGAGTGGGCGGAGACCGAGCGAAAGAAGGTCTCGCAAATCTAAATGGGCCTTTTCATCGCAATAGCTTCGCATCCAAAGCAAAAAACACGCGTCCAAAAGCGTTTTACGCTCTGGCTTCCAACCACTTGCCGCTTCCCCTACGTCCTTTGCTCCAATTGCGTCAACATCATCACCGCAACATCGACGCCGACCACCTTTGCGGTTGCCCTCCAACCGGGAACGGCGTTGACCTCGGCAATCAATGGCTGCTGAGTCGCTGACTGGTAAATCAAATCGACCCCGGCAAAAATGGCTCCCACTGCCCGGGCCGCTTTGATGGCCAGCTCACATTCGAAATCGGTTGGAGTGTGCGGCGTCCCGACACCACCTTGGCTGATATTGGTAATCCAATGGTCGTTGTTGGTTCGCTTCATCCCGATGACTTCATCGCCGATCACGAGCAACCGAATATCAAAGCCATCATGTTCAATAAACTGCTGCTGGTAGATTACGTTTCCCGCTTCGACTGAGGACTCGAAATACTGCTTCGCGTCTTTGACGTTTTGAAGCCGCTTTATCCCAAACCCCATACTTCCAAACAACGGCTTGACGACACTGTCGCGGCCAAGTTTTCCAAACTGCTCCAACGCCTCATCGGTCGACTGGGAGACCATCGTTTTCGGGACATTGATGCCTGCCGAACTAAGCAGTGCCAGAGAAAGATACTTATCAACAGCCGCCTCAATCGACTTGGGCGGATTGAAAACAGCGACGCCGGCATGTTCCAGCCTCGCGAGCAAGTCCATCCGAAAAACTATTTGTTCCAGCGAACCGGGCGGCATCGTTCGAACCACCACGCAATCCGCATCCAGATTGAAACCCGGACGCTCGCCCCCTCCAAGTTCGGCACAGAGTTGCTCGTAACGAAAACTGAAAACGTCGTGCTGCTTGAAGCCTGACTGAGCAGCTCGCAACAGGTCCCGAAAATGCCAAGCGTCAGGTGAACTCAAGACCGCGATACGCATCAAGAAATACCAAACGACGTTTTGAGAATGTCGTTGCGAACCTCACCGGCGGTAAACTCTCGATCGGTTTTTTGGTTCTTGATCACAATCTCGGCTGGACTGAAAAGCATCTTGTCAATCTTGTAGAAGTCCTTGTCGTAGCGGTTGAAGATATCAAGGAACGGAGTCCCAAACTCCGAGGAACTGGAGCTCGGGATGTCGTCCAGAATCGCTTCAATCTCATCGTCTTCCGTGTCGACGGTCAAGGTTACCTTGGCACCGTACAACATCGAATCGTTTGTCCACCCCAGCGCCGTCATGTCATCATCTGCAATCGGAGGAACCGGTGCCGTTCCTTCTCCATGGACGATCGTCGAAAGGTCAAACTTCAGCTCATGCAGTTTGTGCATCGCCGTTTCCACGCTCCGAGCGACGACTTGAATTGAACCCGGATAGCTCGCAGTTCTGGCGATGCAAAGATTCACGTCGCGAGATTTAACGCCGCACTGCTGGGCGATCAAATCAATAACCTCTGCGTCAGGGATTTTGTTGGCTTCCATCACGCCGACCGCTACCGTTGCTGGCTGGTGCAATTTGTACTCGTTCAAAACGTCTTCTTTTCCACGCGGCATTCGCATTGGGCCGCTGCACATGGCAAAGAACTTTTCATGAGAGACAGGCCAGCCTGCGTACTGCGAGCCGATGCATGACTCCAGTGGCATGCTTGTTTCGACTTTGACTTGCGGTCGATTGAGATCGCCAAACGGAGTCAGCAGTTCGACCTTTGCCAGGGATCCCATGCAGATCTCGGCCAAAATCACACCAGCTTCTTCGGTCCCTTTTCTCTCGACCGCGAAATCAAGGACCTTGGTATCGCCAACGTCGATGACTCGGATGTCAAATTCTTTGGGTGAGTGAATTGCTTTGACAAACAATTCGAAGGCGGCATCGTTGATTTGCTCAGCGTGTAAAATGTTATCGGGCATTATTCTTTTTTCGAATCTTCAAAATCGCGTGGGAAATACTCTTCTACTACCGCGTGAAACTCTTCCGCCGAGCTTACTTTGGCAACATGCGTGCGGAAGTGTCTTGCTCCGTGTCGGCCCTGGGCGTAGCAGCAGGCGTAACGTCGCATCAGCTGAGACCCTTTGCTTTCCCCAAACCGCGATACGATCAAATTGAAATGATTGATCAAACATTCTCGTTGCTGAGCCAATGAAGGATCGGGCGGAACCGGTTCGCCTTTGAGCGCAGCGGCGCATTGAGCGAACAACCATGGCCGACCAAGGCAAGCCCTAGCAATCATCACGCCATCAACGTCGTAGTTCTTGAACGCGTGGAGGACTTTGTCGGCGCTGTCGAGATCGCCGTTTCCGATCAATGGAATTTTCTTGAGGTAAGGTTTGATCTCGGAGATCCGATCCCAGTCGGAGTGACCGCGAAACATGTCTTGGGCGGTCCGGCCGTGAACCGTAAGCGCCGCCGCGCCAGATCCTTCGACGACTTGGGCGACATCGATTGCGTTGATGTTGTCCCGAGTACAACCAAGCCGAATTTTGGCGGTCACCGGCGTTGGCGCGCAAGCCTTGACGACGGCTGAAATTATCTCGCCCATTTTATCCGGAGTTCTTAACAAGTAGCTGCCACTTTTGGCTTTCTCCGTCACTTGCTTTACCGGACAACCGAAATTGATATCTACGACACTGACCCCGTAGTCTTCGACAAGCCGCCGACCGACCTTGGCCATAGTTTCCGACTGATTATCCCAAATCTGAACGGCCAGCGGGCGCGGCTCGTCGCGGACACCCCACAGTCGGTCCGGATGTTGCGGTGTGTTTTCGTCCAACCAAACAAAACCCCGTGCATTGACCATTTCGGTCGCGATCAAGCCCGATCCGCCGTACTCGCGAACGATTTGGCGGAACGCATAATTCGTGAACCCAGCCATCGGCGCTTGCAAAATCGGCGGATCGACCTTAACGTTTCCGATGTGGATTGGGCGAACGTGCGGGAATATGAACTTTGTTTCACCTTCTTCGGAACGCTGATCTGAATTCCCGACATGGCCCGTCAGGTTGGCCGAAATCGACGTCGATTTGGTTGTTGGGGTGACATCCATTTATTCATCTTGTGAAACAATTGTTTTGGCGCCAATAGCCTAAAGCCCGTTTCATCCTCCAAGTCCCAACAATTCTATATGAATCCAGAGACAGAACAGCTTGAGCTTAGATTCGTACTGCTATTTCATCAGTATGTTCCCGGCGATGAGCGAAAAGACCACTGGGATTTGATGCTGGAGCATGAGGGGAAATTGCTGACCTGGGCGTTGGCGGAGAACCCCAAGCCGGGGAAAAGCATTCTGGCCAAAGCGTTGGACGACCACCGGATCGAGTACCTCCAACTAGAAGGCGAAATCAGCCACGATCGCGGAAGTGTGTCTCGTGTGATTAGCGGCAAGTATCATTGGAAGCTTAACACCGTCCGTCATGTCGCTGTTCTGAAAACGGACGACTCAATTTGGGAAGTCGAATTCTCTCCGTTTGGTGGCGATAGTGTTCGCGTTTCGGTTTCGAGTGCTTCCAATCTTTCGACCTTCTCATAGAATGATCCTCCGTTTGTAACCAAGCAATTGAGTTTGGAAGTTGAGCGAAGGTTTCACGCAACGCTAATTTTTTGCTTTGGCTTCAAACGCAAGAAACAACAAAATAGAACACTTTGAAAATATCTGAGGAAACGATGAGTCGAAAAGCCGAAGTTGATGCCGCTGTTGCCGATCTTGATTTTGAGAACAAGAAATACCAAGTCCAGTTGGAAACGTCCCTGGGCGACTTGCATCTGGATTTGGATCCGACCAACGCCCCAGGCCATTGTCGAAACTTGATCGGTTTGGCTCGGATCGGTTACTACGACGGACTGATTTTTCACCGCATCATTCCTGGATTCATGATTCAAGGCGGTTGCCCTGATGGCAATGGAATGGGCGGACCGGGCTATAAAGTCGACGCCGAGTTCAACGACACTCCACACGTCGAAGGCGTGCTTTCGATGGCTCGCTCCTCTGATCCGAATTCTGCGGGTTCTCAGTTTTTCGTTTGCCTCGACACTAGTTCATACCTCGACAATCAGTACACCGCTTTCGGCCGTGCGACCGAGGCGAGCCTTCCAGTTCTCCAAGCGATTGGCGGAGTAAAAACAGACGGCAGTGATCGACCGCTAGAAGAAGTCAAGATCACCAAAGCCACGGTTGTCGAATCGTAGTCGGCCAAAGGCCAACAGAAATGTCGAAGAAAAAGATCAGCCCAGAAGCTCAAGCGATTGTCAGTGCAGTCGACGCGGGATACTACGCCACGACTGTCAAACTTGCGGAGCAATTTTTGGAGACCAATCCCAACAGCCAACGGGCGTGGCTTGACCTTGGCCAAGCCCTGGCTCAACTGGGCCGATACGAACAAGCCGAAACCGCGTTCCAGAAAGTCATCGATCTTGATGACGGTGTTCCGGCGGAAGTGTTGGGTGAGATCGGAAACCTTTATCGCTCCAAAGGCGATTTTGAATCGGCGATGGGCTGGTACAAAAAACAAATCGCCGCGTCGCCCGATGATTCGATCGGGCACCTTTATCTGGGCAACATTCGGATGCGACAGGGCGAGTTCGACGAAGCGGTTTCGATTTTCGAGTCTGCTCTGGAATGCAAACAGCTTTGCCTTGAAGAAATCCATTACTCGATCGGGTTGGCTTACCGAGGCAAAGGCGACTTTAATCTGGCGAAAGAGCATTTTGAAAAGGCGCTCACTTACGATTCTCAATTCGCCGACGCAAAGGTGGCTTTGAAAGACGTCAAGCCACTGATTGAGTAGCACAACTCAGAAAGCCGGACTTTCCGAGGCTGTGAAGCGGTTGCTGTTCTCGGCTGTCCGAGGTTGTGATTTTACTAGCCGTTTGGGCGATAGCCCCAGTTGAACTGCCTTTAACCGTGGCTGTCGCCAAAACAGATGTTGTTAAGCAATGTTTTGAAAAAATCACGGCCTCTCCGAGGACGCTGCGAGCCTCGTCGGTCAAGCGGCTACGCATAGCGTTTTCCATAGCGTTCTCTGTTCGGCTTGGAATCGGTATTTGATGAATTGTTTCCATTGTTGGTTGAGCTTTGTGACTCGCAGGTCGAGCATAGGTTGAGTCCCAAACTCACATCTCATACCGGTGCCGCACATTTGCTTTGAACCCTAAATGAAAAACCCTCACCCCAGTCCTTCTCCCAAAGGAGAGGGGAGCAAATGTGCATGGGGCATCTTCATCCGACATACGGCGGTCCTTAACACGGCTGATGAATTGCGTCACACAGAAACCGTACATATGGTTTGGCGGCTTTGAAATGCTTGATCAGTTTGTCGATCAATTTGCGGTCGTAAAGGTCGGACTTGGGAAGTGTCACCAGCCCAATGTGATCTTTCATTTTCAGGTCGCCGATCAACGGGTGTTCAGCATCATAGCCTCGTGGCGGGCGCTTGAGGCTTTCGCCATGAATCTCAAACGTTGACTTGAAGGATTTAGAGTTTTTGGATCGCTTCCAGTACTTTGGGTCGTCATCGATCAAAGTCCGAATCATACCCAACGTTTTGCTATCGGGATGCCAGATGCCGGCGCCGACAAAAATCTCTTTTGCATCGATGTGAAAATAAAACCCGGGAGCATGGACGTCTTTTCCGGCTTCGTGACGAAAGTGAACGCCGAGGTTTGTTTTGTACGGAGTCTTGTTCTTCGAAAAACGAATGTCACGATAAATTCGCATCAGTGACCCGCCTGATTTTTTGGCCACCGCCTGGAAATGAGGTGAGACTTTCTTTAGAGGCTCAGCGATATCGGTTACCAATTCAAGCGCTGGATTAAGGATAACCTCTTCATAGCGAGCTTTGTTCTCCGCAAACCAGTCGCGATTGTTGTTCTTTTCCAAGTCCTTAAAGAACTTGATCGAGTCTTTCGGGAATCCCTCGAACATTGTTTTTCTCTTTTGAGCGTCTTGTTCCAGTCAATTTTCAGATCATACCAGATCCAAGCGACGCCTGGCTTTGTTCGAGGGCGAACTTTCTCGACGTCCGCCTACCTTAGCCTTTTGAGGTGGAGTCTCGATGGTGGGCATCGTTACTGTTTTACTGTGGGTCAATATCAACCGATGTCCGACGATAACGCCCAATGAACCGCTGATGGATCTCCTCAGATCAATTACGGCTTTCTCAATCTTGAACTAGTTGCGATATTAGTACCTAGTCAGACAGCGCCGCTTAAGGATAGCGTTACTTTAGAGGTTTAATCGTGGCTAGCGCCAAAACGGCTCATAGAATCACAACCTCGACGCGTAAGCGAGGGCGAAGCGGCGCTTAACCTCGCTTACGCGTCGGGTTACCATTGAGTTCAACATCATTACATGGCTGATACGACTGAGCCAATTGCCAATAACCAAAGAGAACAACAGTGCTTAGAACACACACTTGCGGTGAATTAAATATCGACCATGTGGGCCAAACAGCAACGCTTTGCGGATGGGTCGATACAGTTCGAGACTTTGGCGGCGTCAATTTTATCGATCTTCGCGATCGCTACGGGCTAACCCAAGTCGTATTTAATCCGGACGCTGGCGACGAGATTGTTTCGCTTGCGGGAAAGCTTCGCAATGAGTTTGTGATCAAGGTCGTCGGAACCATCCGCGCGCGGCCCGAGGGTCAAGCCAATCCTGACTTGGCAACGGGCGAAATTGAATTCGTTGCCAGTGAGCTGGAGATCTTGAACGAAAGCCTGACACCTCCGTTCACACCTGGGCAACGCGTTCTTCCCGGTGAGGATCTGCGGCTGAAGCACCGTTACCTGGACCTTCGCCGTGAAAAGATGATGAGCACGCTGGTGCTGCGAAGCCGGATCATCAAAGCGATGAGAGACTACTGCGCCGACAACGATTTCATTGACGTCGAGACTCCGATTCTTGGGCGCAGCACTCCTGAAGGCGCTCGTGACTACCTCGTTCCCAGTCGCGTTTTCAATGGAAAGTTCTATGCGCTGCCACAGTCGCCGCAGATCTATAAACAGATCATGATGATTGCTGGCTACGATCGTTACGTTCAAGTTGCCCGTTGTTTTCGTGACGAAGACCTGCGAGCCGATCGGCAACCGGAGTTTACGCAGTTGGACATCGAAATGTCTTTCGTCGATTCCGAAGACGTGATCGGAATGATCGATGGCATGATGCAGAAGCTTGCTAAAGACATTCTTGATATCGACATTCAATTGCCGTTAGAACGGTTGACGTACGACGAAGCGATGACTCGGTTCGGCCATGATGCTCCGGATCTGCGTTTTGGAATGGAGATCGTTGACATCGGTGAAATCGCCGCCGAGTGTGAGTTTGGTGTATTCAAGGGAACCATCGACGCTGGCAATTTTGTTCGAGGCGTCAATGGCAAGGGAGCTGCGGCGACTTATTCGAGAAAACGAATTGATGAATTGACTGAAAGCGTCAAAGACGACTTTGGTGCCAAAGGGTTGGCCTGGTTCCGATGTGAAGAGGACGGTTCCCTGTTCTCCCCGATCGCAAAATTCTTTACCGAGGACCAACTGAACGCGATCAAGACGAAGCTAGGCGCCGAGCCCGGTGACTTGCTCATGTTTATCGCCGACACGTTTGAGGTCAGTTGCAAGAGTCTTTATTCGATTCGCAAGAAGTTCGGTGCCGAGTTTGAGCTTTACGATCCCAAGCAAATGCATTTTTCCTGGGTTGTCGAGTTTCCAATGTTCGAGAAGGACGAAGACAACGATCGCTGGGCCGCGATGCACCATCCGTTCACCGCGCCGCTGGATGAGTGTTTGTCCGAGCTGGACGATGCTCCCGAAAAGAGCCGAGCCAAGGCATACGATCTGGTGATCAATGGCTACGAAGCGGGCGGGGGCACGATTCGTATTCACGACAGCCAGATTCAACAGAAAGTTTTTGGTTTGCTCGGAATGAACGAGCAGGAATGCGAAGAGCGATTTGGGTTCCTGCTGGATGCACTTCGATATGGCGCGCCACCTCACGGTGGATTGGCGCTTGGAATCGATCGAATCGTGATGCTGTTTGCAGGACTGGACAACATTCGTGATTGCATCGCGTTCCCGAAGACGCAAAGGGCCAATGACATGATGACCGAAGCGCCAAATGTTGTGGAAGAAAAGCAACTCCGCGAGCTTGGAATCGAAATCACCAAGAAGGTTGAGCCGCTGGTTTAGGGCCAGCATGGCCCTGCCATTTCCCGCCTGATGCGGTAGTACAACCTCTCCTATTTGGAACACCAGGAGCCGAAACTTCCGATTTCTGTCTTTAGCAATGGTCATTCGCTAGCTCGGACCGTCCATGGAATGGCCTGTTTCCGGTTGCGGCTTTCAAGTATAAGGCTTCCGGGAAAATACGCCTCGAATACACCCTTTAGCATATTAGTTGCTTGGAAAACGAACGATGATCAACTCGTCAAAACTCTGGGTTTTGGTTCTATTTGTTTCGGCCTTGTTCGGATTATTTGTCGCCCAGGATGTGATGGGCGATGACTTCACACCAGAGACCTTTAGTGCTGATCAGTTCATCGAGTACGAACGTCAGCTTAACGCGTTGCTCAAGACACGGCGCGACGAAGAAAAGCAGTTTGTCGCCAGTGTCGTTCGTCAGGTCCGACTCGGTAACATACCTTCAAAACTAGTCAGCACCAGCTACGGGTGGGTTCGTGCCAAGCGTCCCGATACGCAGTACCCCTTCATTTATTTTGAGAAGGTTTTGCGTTTGCAAGCCGAAGCCGCAAACTTGCAAAATGAGATTCCACGCTTCGACCTTTCAGTTTACAGGTCGAAGGGCCAAAACCCATTCTCATTTAGGAACAGCGCCGCAACCCGGGCGCTTACCGCCAGAAGTGCAACTCCATCGGCCGGACAGCGCCGCCGCTAGGTACCGTTTTGGCAGCGTTAGGTCGGGTTTGATAAATACAAGTTCGAGGCGCCACCCTCTCGCTTGCGCGTCGAGCTTGTATTCTTCTGGTATGGGCTGATTTGTAAAACCCAGCCTCCCCGTTCTCACTCTACGAACGCTTGGCAAAATGGGTCAAGTGCGTCAATGCTGCCGGCAATAGCAATTGTGCTTAGTATTCGTATGTTGCCGGTCGATCCTGTTTTGCAGACACCATATTTGCGCTCGGATAGGTCTGGAGGCTCGACGTGAGGACGTTCAATTTCATTGCAACCATCGCTCTATTTGCTGGAGCGACTTTGTTGTGGATTTCTGAGTCGCACGCTCAAAGTTGGCAGGCTCAGGGATGGCCACAAACGACTTCCACCGATCCGAGATTCTCAGTCGAGTTTGGAGCCAAAGCCTACGATCGTCCGGGTGACGATCTTGGTTTGCCATTGATTACCGATGGCGTAACCAATTCGGTACTTTTCGATTCGGATGCTGCGACCGATTTGGGCAGTTCGGCCGGCGCAGAGGTGAAGTTCAATTTCATGAATCGAATTGGTCGTGAACTTGAGATTCGTACCATCATTGCTGACTGGGAGGAATTAACGTCAATCCAAGGGGGCAATCTGGTATCTCCGTTCTTTCCTGTGGCTGGCCAAGAGCCAACTTCGGTTCAATACGGATACTCAGCCGACTACTTCAGCATCGAACTGATGGCACGTCGGGCGGTTCGACCAGGGGTGACCCTAATGTTTGGACCGAGATTCGTTTCAACCAAAGACCTCATTGAACTGGCGGGCTCTCAAGTCGTCAACGGTGCAACGATCAGCCAGACGCAAACTATCGAAGCAACCAACGCCTTAATCGGTTTGCAGGGTGGTGTGGAATTCAACTATCCGATCACTCAATCAATGTACATCAACGGATTCGGTCGTTTTGGTGGCTATACGAACCCAACCGAGGTTACAACTGGAACGACAGACATCATGGGAAACGTTAGTGGCGGGACGCAGACCAAAGCAACAGGTTCGTTTCTCGGCGAAGTCGGTGGTCGGCTCTACATCGACATCTTCCCTAACGCTTTGTCGGTCTACGTGGGATACGAAGCGACTTGGATCGACGGCTTGGCTCTTGCTCCGGCTCAAGTCCTGACGACCGGTTTGAACGGTGTTGAAACAGCAAACACGCCGTTCTTCAACGCGGCAACAATCGGTTTGAAGTGGACCTATTAACGTCGCTCAGTTTGAATAGCTAAGTCAGCTTCACCCGCTGCGATTCCGATTTCAACTGCCCACACGCCGCTAAAATATCGCGGCCTCGTGGACGTCGGATGGGAGCCGTTAAGCCGCGGTCTGCGAGGTATTCCGAGAACCGATCAATCGTTTTCTCGTCCGAGCATTGGTACTCCGAACCGGGCCACGGGTTGAACGGGATCAAATTGACTTTTGATGGGATGCCTTGGAGCAACTCTACCAGCTCTCGGGCGTCGCGCAGGCTGTCGTTAACGTCTTTGAGCATTACGTACTCGAAAGTAATGCGACGGGCACCAGAGATTGTCGGGTACTTCCTGCACGCGTCGATCAGCGTCTCCAGCGGATACTTTCGGTTGATCGGAACCAGGACATCGCGAAGCTCATCTCGGGTCGCATGCAATGAAATCGCCAGCATGCAACGGATCTCCTCAGCGGTGCGAAAAATATTGGGGACCACACCGGACGTCGAAAGCGTAATTCGACGCCGGCTGAAGCAAAGCCCCGAATCATCGAGAGCGATCAAGAGCGCCTGCTTCACGTTTTCAAAATTGAACAGCGGCTCGCCCATGCCCATCATCACGATGTTGGAAAGCTTGCGCCCCTCCAAGGGGGCAATCAAGTCATAGGGGGCTTCCTGGCCTTCAAAGTCTCCCAGCTGGGAGCGGGCAAGTAGGATCTGTCCCAGGATCTCGCTGGCTTCCAGATTGCGAACCATTTTCTGTGTGCCTGTATGGCAAAACGTACACGTCAGTGAACATCCGACTTGGCTCGAAACGCACAGCGTTCCTCGGTCACGCTCGGGAATGTAAACCGTTTCGACCTCGACCGGCGCGCCGGCCCCGCGGGCAGGGAACCGCAACAACCATTTGCGTGTGCCATCATTGGAAATCTGCTCGTCGACGATTTCTGGCATCGAGATCGTGAATTTCTCAGCTAACGTTGCCCGCAAATCCTTGCTCAAATTAAGCATTTCATCGAACGAACTGGCGCCGCGATGGTAAAGCCAGTGCCAAATCTGCTTGGTGCGCATCGAGAGTTGCTTGACCGGTACGTCAGCTGAACCAATTGCAGCTGCCAACGCACTTCGATCCAAACCGATCAAGCAGGTTTTTTCATGTTCCAATGACATACGACGCGAATCCTGATTGAACGTTAATGTAGTCGTTTTGTTGAACGAGATTATTGAACGCGGGCGAGTTGACGAGACAAGAGTTGCAGCGCCTGAAACCAAACCTACTCAATATCTTACCGGCGGCCAGTTTAGTCACGCGGTTCTGCGGAAGAAATGTCGCTTTGTAACGGTTTCACGCAAAGCCTAACATATTTTCGTTTTAGGGTCTGGGTGCGGTTTAGGCTAGAACTCTCGAACCGCCCAGTTGCGTCTGGCCTGCCTGAACCCGTCTTTGTCTTAACATTGCAAGAAACCTTGGTGAGGGACTAATGAAATCGGCGATAGACTATGTGGCTCCTGACAACTGACCTGGGCGATAGGTCACTGCGGATGCCAAGTACGAGCGGAGATGGGCTCGTATCTTCGCTCGGTTCGATTGAGCGAACATTCCACATAGGCCGCGACGTCTTCTCAGCGTTGCGGCCCTTTCCTTTGGCCCCGCGCTTCGCCTAAGCAAACACATCTGTGCCGAGTCTCCGCACCAAAGTTGTTGTTCCAACTTTCGTGCTCAGCGATTGATCACCTCACAAAAAAAGCCACCGGCTTGAAACTGGTGGCTTTGGATTTCGAGTTGCGAGCTCTTTAGTTGGCTCGGACGACGTATTGGGCATCGAGCCACTTGGTGACTCGCAGCAACGCGTCTTGGAGATGCGCTTTTGTGTACGGGTCCAACTTCGCGTTCTCAGCCGACTTTTCCAGTTTCGTCTTCAGCTCGCGAAGATTCATTGCCGCCAAATTTGCGATCGGCTTCATCGCCGCACCGCCGCGACCCTGTCGAACACCGAGGTCCATCAAACGCTGGATATGCTCGGTCTGCAGGTTACGGCGAAGACTGGAAATCGCAGGCTCGCGTTCGGTGAACTTGCCGCGAGGTGCCTTTTTCAGTTCACTCCAGATTTCATCGCCAATGGTCGTCATCAACTCGTTGAGCGTCAATGCTTCTTCTTTGGCTGGAACCCGAAACTCGTTATCGTAGACACGTCGCAAAGTCGTCGGATTCATCAGTTGAGACAGCGCAGATGCCTGAATGCCCATGATTCGATCATGAACGGGCCAAGCGTGCTCGTTGGTCATTTGACTAAAATAGTCAGCAAAGTGATCCCCCGGCATGTGCGTCAAAAGCTCAGGCGTCAAACCATAAGATTCGTCCCTGAAAGCATTCTCGACAACAAACTTGAGTGCCTCGCGTTGCTGTGCAACAGGGACGACTTCGACCGGATTGCGACCGTTAGGGTCACCCTTCTTGTCACGGTGGACAAACGTTCCACCAATCCAGTTCGACATCATGGAAGTCGCCTTGAGTTGCAGACCGAGCGTCAACAAATAACCCTGTCGAGCTTTGCTCCAAGCCTCTCCGTCCTCGACGAATTTCTCGAGGATGTTCTCGCGATTCATTTTGGCCAGTTTGACTTGATCTTTCGCAAAATCGAGCGGGTCGCTGCCAAAATCGTAACGCCGAGCCAACGGATCAGGCCCCTTTGTGTCTTCGTCGGTGCAGAACGCTAATTCGGGCTCGGCCACACGCTCGAGAATCTTCGGAAGGCTTTTCTTATCAAGCGTATAACCGTACTCGATCGCCCACATGTCGTAGGGGCCGACACCGATCATCGCGTAATCGCCTTGCACCTCGCCGTTGTCAACTTTGAAGTTCGTGGGCAAATAATCCATCACACTACCGGCAAATGGCTTCTTGCCTTTGACTTCTTCGCTGTTAAGTTCAGCGATTGAGTAGACGCTTGAAGCCTTGAAGTTATGTCGAAGCCCGAGGGTATGCCCGACTTCGTGGGAAACCAAGTCCGCCAACAGGGGACCGATAAATGATTCCGGCATGCCATCGAGCATCTGCTCTTTGTCGTCATCTTTATCTTCACCGTCTTCGTCATCTTTATCTTCATCGTCTTTCTTATCTTCTTTTTCCTCTTCGGCCGCAGCCAACATCATCGCGACCGACATTCGCATCAGCGCCACATCGAAGCCGCGCCCTTCAGCGGCCATGCAGGCCCCGGAAACCTGGCTTTGCCGGTTCGCGATTCCGTCCATCGGCTCGTCGCCCATCATGCGAGTCTTGAGCTCAAACTGCTTGCTGCTGGTCTTCATTTGAGCGGCAGTGTGAAGAAGCGAGTTGCGAATAAAGTCGCGCTGAGATGGGTCAGCCATGCGAACGCGGGGATCCCAGTTGGGATTCTCTGCGAACCAGGCCAGCGTCTCAGGAGTCATTCCGTCCATCGCGATCTTTGGCATCAGGTCTGAGAACTGATCTTCAAACACACGAATCCAACCATCGGTAAGGATAATATCGGCGTCCAAGATCTCACCGGTCAGAGGATTGGCTCGGCTTGGCCCGATCGCAGTGCTGATGTTGTTGTTTAGCCATCGAACAAAGTTGAACCGAACGTCTTCTGGATCAACATCGACGTATTGAAGGGTTGAAAGATCCTGCTGGCGGACTTCGATTGCGTTGACAATTCCAATTTGCTCAAACGCTTTGTTCCAACTCATGATCCCCTTGCGTACCCAGCGCCGGTAGCGGACAGGAGTCGTATGCTCAACGTAAAAGATGATCGGACGTTTGGGCGGGCTGAGTTTCAGTTTCGGATCACGTTTCTCCAAGTGCCACCGATTGATGTAACGAACGGCGGTATCGTCATCAGAGTACTTGCCATAATCATCATACGAAGTCGTAAAGTATCCGATTCGTTGATCAGCCACGCGAGGCTTGAATGAGTCGCTTCCTTTAATTTTGCTGATCGAGTAGTGAAGCGTCTTGAGAATTCCGTTGGACATTGGGACTTCAAACGCGACTTCGATATTTGAGGGGAACACCTTGGCTTTCTTGATCTTGATCAAACCTGACTGCGGACTGATCGAACGACCAAGAAACGTTCGGGCGTTACCGACAAGCAAAGCATCAAGATCGATAACCGGCCCCTGGCCCTTGGTCATGTGAACGATTGGAAGGCTAAGCAAAACTTTGTCTGTGAAAAGACGCTTGACAGAAGACTTGGATTGTTCGTCCGATCCTTTGATGTTCAAGTTCTCTTGGATCAGCGCGACCTTCTTGCCGTACTGTTTCCAATAAACGTAGAAGGCGTCTGCCTGAAGTCCGGCATAAGTGTCGCCACCGGAAATAGTGGGAGCGATAAAATGCCTTGTCTTGGAGCCGCCAAAGTCTTTGGGAAGCTGAGCCAACATGTTGCCGGTCTTCTCGTTCTTCCACAGCCGATAGAACGGCTTCTCGCCGTCCTGAACTTTGATTTCGGTGTAGTCTTTGGTGACCACTTCCAGCTTGGGATACTCCGGCTTCTTCTTTGAGTCATCGCCCTGAGCCGAAACTGTTGTGGTTGTAAATGCGAGCGCAGCTGCAATGCAAAGGGATGGAAAGCTAAGGCTCCATCGGCGAACTTGGTTCATCAAATAACTCCTGGTTCTTGATCTCAATTGAAAGCGTCTTCTAGTAGTCGTTCTTTTGTCGTATCGTGCCACGGTTGAACGTTTTTTTAAGTTCGAATTTGGTTTTCGAAAGTTCGAGCAATTCGAATTGTCGTCGATAATCTATCTCGGGTTGCAGGCCAAGCGTGGAACGTCGAAGTCGTTCACAGACGAAGTTCACACAAACCGTCTGACCAATTGTAGCATCCGAGCCAATGACGCGTTAGCAACCCACCAAATGACCAGCATGCAAGGTACTTTTGTGTCGAATAATTACGATTTTGACGGTGAGCATTGAATCCGCTTGTTTAGCAGACACTTCGCTCATTCAAATCCAGCAGTGGATGGCCCTGAGTCGGGATCGCGGTCTGATGGTTTCGGTCTCAAATCTAACGAAAGGAAAGTTGCCAGAGGCGTGAGTTGTCGAGTTGTTTTTGGATGTGGTTTGTTATACTGAACCCAAATGGATTGAAAATTGCCAAAGGACTCGCCCCGAAACAGGCAGACGATTCTATTTAGCTTTGGCGTTAGCAGCTCCGCAGGCCGAACTCTAGAAGAGCGAATCATGAACCTAGGATTTGAAATTGGTTTTGATCGGCCTTGGTTTCTGTTGCTGCTTCTGATTCTCCCACTGATGTGGTATTTCAGCTACAACAGCTTGGCTGGTCTGGGCAAGTCCCGTCGCATCCTCGCGCTGCTGCTTCGTTCGCTTGTTGTGTTGCTTTTGGTTTCGGCGCTTGCTCACTGCAAGTGGCAGCAAAAGACCGACCGGCTAACCGTGATCTACGTGCTAGACCAAAGCGAGAGTATTCCGAGCGAAAAACGCGACTCGATGCTCAACTACGTTCACGAAGAAGTCCTCAACAATCGGAGGAAAGACAAAGCCGACAAGGCTGGCGTGATCGTGTTCGGCGGAAACGCGAAAATTGAGTCAGCGCCCTTTGATGGTGACCTGCCGTTGATCGGCAAGATCGAATCAAACGTGGATTTGATGACCAGTTCAACAAGTCTCGAATCGGCACTTAAGTTGGCCAAGGCCTCCTTCCCGGAAGACACCGCCCGACGGGTCGTGATCATTTCCGACGGAAACGAGAACGTCGGCGATGCTCTGGCGATTGCCGAGCCGATGGCTGATGATGGGATCGGGTTCGACGCTTTTCCAATTGAGCTGTTAGCCGAAGCGGAAGTCTCAGTCGACAAAGTCGTCTTGCCGACCGACATTCGCAAGGGGCAAGAGTTTGAGACCAAGGTCGTCATCACCAACCACTCAGAAGGCGGCCCCGATGGAGGCGCGGGCCAACCTGTAACGGGCAAACTCCGGTTCGTTCGCAAGACGGCTTCTTCCGAGGAACTGATCGACGAACGAGAAGTCACGCTCGAACCCGGCAAAAACATCCGCGGCTTCAAATCGAAGCTCGACCGATCGGCAGTTTATACAACCGAAGCTGTCTTTGTTCCCAATGACAAATCTAAAGACATGATCGCGCAAAACAACCGCGCGTCCGCTTTCACCCACGTCAGGGGAAAGGGAAAAGTGTTGCTTATCGAAGACGCATATTACGAAGGCGAATTCGTCCATCTGATCCAGCGATTGCAGGCCAACTCGATCGAAGTCGAAACGATGTCTTCGGCGGAACTTTACACCACCGCAGGCGAATTGCTCCAGTACGATTCGGTGATTCTTGGCAACCTGCCGCGCGCGTCGAGTGACGAAAACGGAGCCAGTGATATTCAGTCGTTCAGCGATGCTCAAATCAAAATGCTGGTCGACAACTGCGAACATATGGGCTGCGGCATTGTGATGCTTGGTGGCGATCGTTCTTTTGGAGCCGGCGGTTGGTCGAACTCGTTGCTTGAGAAAGCCATGCCCGTCGATTTTCAAATCAAGAACGACAAGATCTCCGCAGTCGGTGCGCTTGCCATGATGATGCACGCTTGCGAGATGCCCAACGGCAACTATTGGCAGATCAAGATTGCTGAAGAAGCGATCAAGGTCCTGGGTCCGATGGACTACTGTGGCGTGGTCGAAGATTTTGGAGCCAATCCTCGGTGGATGTGGCGGATGCCCAACGGAGTCGATCGCGTTTTCCAAAATCGAAATCGGATGATGGGCATGGTCAATCGAATGACACCGACTGATATGCAGGATTTTGCTCCGTCATTGAAGTTGATGCTCAATGGATTGAAGCGAACCAAGGCGTCGATGAAGCACATCATCATTATCAGTGATGGCGATCCGAACAAACCGAGTGATGCGCTGCTGCGACAGTTTAAAGCCAACAAGATCACGGTCTCAACGGTTGCCGTTGGAACGCATGGCCCCGCCGGATCAAAGACGCTCAAGCACATCGCGACGATGACTGGTGGACGTTATCGAGAGGCGAAAAGCCCAAAGGCACTTCCAAGCATCTATCAACGCGAAGCCCGGCGGGTCGCCAAGCCGGTGATCAAGGAATCCAAAACCGGAATGAACGTTGTCGAAGTCACCGGCGGCAGCGGCCACGAGATCATGAGCGGGATCGAAGTTGGTTCGCTTCCTCCGTTTCTTGGATACGTTTTGACGACGATCAAGAAAAGCAGTCTTGTCGAGCAGTTGGCGATCGCCAGTGAGCCCAAGAATGACAATGGCGAAAACTCAACGCTGCTTGCGACATGGCGATACGGTAACGGGCGAACGGTCGCATTCACCAGCGACGCTGGCTACAAGTGGACCAGTCAGTGGTTCAACGATGCTCAGTACGACAAGCTCTTCGTGCAAATGATTCGTCACTCGATGCGCCCAATTACCGAAAGCGCTAACTTCACCGTCGCGGCCGAAACCAAAGACGGCGTTTCACGGATCACGATCACGGCATTGGATGAAGACGAGAATTTCCTCAATGGACTCGAGGTCGCCGGGCGCGGGATCAATAGTTCAAGAACGGGGCAGGGCGACAACGGAATTTCGCTTCAGTTCTCCCAGGTCGGCCCCGGACGATACGTCGCCGAACATGCGATCGAAGGTTCCGGGAACCTGCTTTACACGATCTTTCCAGGAGAAGGTTACGAGCGCCTGACCGCTGGAGTCAACGTGCCTTACTCGTCCGAGTATTCCCAGCGCCAGTCCAACACGGCGCTTCTGGATTCACTTACACGACTCAAGCCTCGCGGTGGCAAGCCGGGATATTTAATCGAAGACGATTTGCAGCGCAGGACGATGCTCATGCGTTATCCACAGCAGGGTTCGGATGAATCGGATGAGCAGTACGAAACCAGAAAGGCAGATCTGCTGGCAGCCAACGCGTTTCGACCGACCCTTACCGCCGCGGTAGGCATTCGGAATATCTGGCCGCTGTTGTTGGTCATTTGCGGCGTCGCGTTCCTGTCCGACGTGTTCATCCGCCGGGTAGCGATTAGCTTCGATTGGTTTTTTGAAGGTATTCAAAAAGTTCGGCAGCGGTTCACAGGGACGGCGGACGAACAAAAGCAATCCAACATCTCGCGTTTGAAGAGTCGGAAGATGGAAATCGAACAGGAGATTGAAACACGAAGGGCGGCGACCAAGTTCGAACCCTCTCCCGACATCAAAGTCAGCGGGAAGAAGAAGCTCGAAGAGGTGCTCGCCAGTGAAATCGAAAAGACGCCTGCGCTTCCGCCAAAAATCCAGCGAGACAAGTTGGCCGACCAAGAAAAAACGTCTTACACATCAAGATTGTTGGATGCGAAACGAAAAGTACAAAAGGAACGTGATCGCGGTAAGGATCCCGAGAGTTAAGACATATCGGTCATGGACCCAAAAAAAGCAAACTACAAGAATTCAAACAAAGGCATAATAGTTAATGAACGACGAACTGCAGTTCCAGGAGAAAGCCGTCAAGTTCCGCGAGCGGTACCACCAGATCAAAGATGAGGTTGGTAAGGTTATCGTGGGCCACGACGAGATCGTCCATGGCGTTTTGACTTGTATGATGATCGGCGGGCATTGCTTACTCGAAGGAGCGCCTGGCCTTGGAAAAACCCTTTTGGTCAATACGCTTTCCAAAGCCCTCAATCTGCAATCGAATCGCATTCAGTTTACTCCGGACTTGATGCCGGCCGATATTTTGGGGACCAACATGGTCGTCGAAAGTCCAGACGGCAAACGCGAGTTTCAGTTTCAAAAGGGTCCGATCTTCACGCAGATCTGTTTGGCGGACGAGATCAACCGCGCGACTCCCAAAACGCAATCGGCGATGTTGGAGACGATGCAGGAAGGGACGGTGACCGTCGCTGGAAATCGCTACGTGCTCGACAAGCCTTTCTTCGTTCTGGCGACCCAGAACCCGATTGAGCAGGAAGGAACTTATCCGCTTCCCGAGGCCCAGTTGGATCGTTTTCTGTTCAAGCTGGTTGTCGGATATTCGAATCGCGATGAGCTATCAACAATTCTCGATCGAACCACCAAGGGCATCAAGATTGATCCCGACGTCGTAATGGACGGTCGGGAGATTTTGGAATGGCAAGCCATGATTCGGAACGTGATTTTGGCCGACCATCTTCGCGATTATATCGTCCGGTTGAATCTTGCTACTCATCCCGAGGGTCCATTTGCCACACCGATCACGAATCAGTATTTACGCTGGGGAGCTAGCCCGCGCGGTGCCCAGACTGTGGCACTGGCTTCCAAGGTTCGTGCGCTGTTGGAAGGTCGGTTCAATGTGAGCTTCGAAGATATTCGCCGTGTTTATCTACCGGCGATGCGACACCGAGTCGTACCGAATTTCGAAGCCCAAGCCGAAGGTGTTTCGTCGGACCAAGTGCTGCTGGAAATTTTGGATCAGGTGCCTGAGAAAGTTGATTAGGACGGCAGCTGGCTACCGAGAAGTTAATCTTTGCCGACGAAAAGGTTTAGTTCTGGGAAACGATTTTTGCGGTTGTCGGCGAAATCCGAGACTTTGCCCCGAAACCCATAGTCCTGAAATCTGAAACCTGGATCCCATCAAAATCGACTCAATGGAAACTCACTAATTACACACTCGCTCCCCTCTCCCTTTTAAGGGAGAGGGGCTGGGGGTGAGGGTATCAAGAATCAAGGACAAGTATTGGAAACAAACAAACCAAGAAAACGCGACCAAGAAGCCACCCAGTTCGCACGCGATCAACGCTCAACTGCAAATGAATTTTCCAGAGCAGTGTGGGAAATGGTTCGCAGTCGGCGATGCTGCGGCGAAAAGTTTCGGCGCGAGTATGTATTTGGTCCGTTTACGCTTGATTTCCGCTGTGTTGAACTAAAGCTGGTTGTTGAAGTCGATGGAAGCGACCATTTTTCTGACGAAGGGATCTTGTATGACCGAAAGCGAGATGCATATCTTCAAAAGCATGGCTTTCGAGTTTTAAGAATCCCCGGATTCGCAGTTTTGAATGAGCCGGGTCAAGTTCATGGTCAGATTGTTGAAGAGATCAAGTTGTTAAGGAAAGAAGGAGACCCCTCACCCCCAGCCCCTAGTATGACTTTAAGGTACTGGCATTTATAGAATACACCAGCCATTACCCAGAGTCTTGGTTGCATAATTCTGTAGATCGTATTTTGCCCCTTGATGGAAAACATCGCGGGAGAGCTTTGATCGCAGAATTTTATTTTAAACCCGTACCGTCG
>CALJOA010000155.1 GCA_937981585.1 uncultured Pirellulaceae bacterium
TGAAATCTCAAAAACCCGCGCCGAGCTAAAAACCGATCTTGGCCAGAATCGCGTCAGCGAATCGCTGTTTTACTCTGTAAAACGCGGTGAGAATTACGACCGCTTCGAGGGGATCGCGTTAGAGTCCTCTGTTGCCCCAATGGAGGGAGTGCATACTCTGGCGGATCCGGCCAATTCGCTATCGTAGTTGAGATAGTTTACTATCTGACGCTAAGGTCCATTTTCAGATTTCGTATTCGTAGAGGAAGAATGAGATATCCAAGTGTGTTGAGTCTGGTACTGGTTCTGTTTGGTGGATTGCAAATTGCCGCGGCCAACGATCCGGCAAATTCAAACGAGAATCGTGTTGCGGGCAAGCCAAACGTGGTGATCGTCATTACGGATGATCAGGGGCATGGCGATCTTAGTTGCCACGGCAATCCAATATTAAAAACGCCGAACATTGACGAGCTTTATGCGGAGTCGATTCGTTTGAAGGACTATCATGTTGCTCCAACCTGCTCGCCGACCCGAGCGGCTTTGCAATCGGGGCACTGGACCAATCGAACCGGTGTTTGGCATACGATCATGGGGCGCAGCATGTTGCGCGAGAGTGAGCCGACGATCGGACAGGTTTTCAGTGACGCCGGATACGCAACGGGAATGTTCGGCAAATGGCACCTCGGTGACAACTTTCCTTATCGCCCCGAAGATCGCGGCTATACCGAAGTCCTTCGTCACGGTGGAGGCGGTGTTGGTCAGACTCCCGACTATTGGGACAACGCGTATTTCGATGGCATTTATTGGCACAACAAGACGCCCGTCCCGGTGAAAGGGTACTGCACCGACGTTTACTTTGACTATGCAAAGAAATTCATCAAGGCTCAAAAGACGGCTGGCAAACCGTGGTTGGCTTACATTTCAACCAACGCTCCACACGGGCCGCTTCACGCGCCCGAGGAATCTGCAAAGCCGTATTTGAACATTGAAATTCCAGAGGCAAAAAAAGGAAAAAAGGGAAACAGTCTCGGGCTCGCGCATTTCTACGGCATGATCGCCAACATCGACGATAACGTTGGTGCGATGCGTAAGTTTCTGGTCGAAGAAGGTTTGTCCGAGAACACGATTTTCATTTTTACAACTGACAACGGCACTGCCGGTGGTGATCGTATCTTCAATTCCAAAATGCGTGGTAAGAAAGGAAGCCAGTACGATGGCGGACACCGCGTTCCGTTCTTTCTGCATTGGCCAGCCGGAAATATGAGTACGTCGACTGACATTGAGCCAATCACGCACGCGGTCGATGTGTTGCCGACGCTGATTGAGCTTTGTGATGTTCCGGCTCCCCAAGGGGTCGAGTTTGATGGAACCAGCGTTGCCAGTTTGCTGCGTGGTCAACCTGACGAGTCAGTCAATTGGAATGAGCGAATTTTGATAACCGATTCACAGCGTGTCAAAGATCCGATCATGTGGAAATCAAGCAGCGTAATGACGTCGAAGTGGCGTTTGATTGATGGCAAAGAACTTTACGATATCAAGTCAGATCCTGGGCAGAAGTTCGATGTCGCGTTGGCCTATCCCGCCGAGGTTCGGAGGCTGAGAGAGTTTTACGAAGGTTGGTGGGAAGAGTTGAAGCCTTCGTTCGAGCAAAGCACTGCAATTTATCTTGGCCATCCCGAAGACAATCCCGCGCGACTGACATGTCACGACTGGATTACCACCAAATCCACACCATGGAATCAAGCTCACATTCGTAAGGGCATTGATGCCCCAGGCAATACCGGATTTTGGAATGTAAAAATCGTCAAAGCAGGCAAGTATGAAATCCGGCTTCGGCGCTGGCCCGAAGAGAGCAACGCCCAGATCAATTCGGCGATGAAACCGGGGCCACCTGTTGCTGGAGCGTCTGCGTTTCGAGAAACTCCTGGTCGTCAGTTCACCCTGAATTCGGCGACGGTAGAAATTGCGGATCAAAGTCTCAAAACCGAGTTCGCCGCCGATGCAGTCGAAGCGGTCATCACGGCTGAGTTGCCAGCGGGAACGACGAAGTTGACAGCCAAGTTTCACGGCGCTGATGGTAGTTCCGTCGGAGCCTATTACGCCTATATCAAGCTGATTGAGTAAAGTCGTATTTTTCGGCTCTTGGGCCTTTTGGTGCTCTACCGCGTTTGATAAACGTCAGAACATGAATTCTTGGAAGGGCGAAGCTCCTGCAGCAATTTATAAAACGCGGCCCAGCGCCAAACCGCCTCATAGCTAATGGCGGTTGATAAGCTATTACAATCAGGCAGGGAAACCGGACGTTTTAAAGCGTAGCGAAAAATAGTTTCCCACTGAGTTGCCTTTAAGCAGGCTTAACGGAACCTGTCGGTCCTTTGAGTCATCTATCATTTGCTTTATTTTTCGCGGTTGATTATCACTAAAGAAAGGGCTTCAGCCCCTTTTAGCATTTCAAAAGCCAATTTCGCTCCGCGTGAGACGGGGGCCCAATGAGGCTTGGAGATGCCGAAGTCTTGGACCTCGACTCATGGGACCGATTTGGTTCACCTTGGTCCCATCAGGATTTATTCTGAGGCTTCTTTCTGAGGCTATTGAGCCCGGCCATCGTGCTTGGGCTACTGAGTCTCCGACGACAATTTCGTCAAAACGGAAACTCGGCGACCGCTTATAAAGCGGGTCTCCCATGGAATGAATGACAAGGATATCGCTTTGACTGCACCATCACCAAAACCATTTGATTCAAAAAACACGCTTTACGCATCCGACTACGAGCACGAAAGTTGTGGCGTTGGATTCGTTGCACAAATTGATGGCCTCGCGTCTCACGACATTGTTGCCGATGCCTGCAGTATTTTGGCGCGAATGGAACATCGTGGCGCCTGCGGTTGCGAAGCCGAAACGGGTGATGGCGCCGGAATCCTAACCGGCGTTCCAAAGAAGCTTGTAAAAAAGATCGCCAAAGAAACCGGATTCGGAATCGACTATCCCTTCATCGGAGTCGGCAACGTCTTTTTTGCCAAAGACGAAGAAGAGCGGGAGAAGTGCAAGAACCTGTTTTCGCAAAACGCAAACCGGTTCGGCCAAAAATTGATCGCTTGGCGCGAAGTCCCCGTTGACCCAGTCGGAGCCGGGATCGGCGAGTCCGCCGTTCGAACACAACCGGTGATCCTGCAAGTTTACATCGGATCGGGCGAAGGCGTTTCCCAAGAAGAATTCGAGCGCAAGCTTTACCTGATTCGCAAGAAAACAACCAAAGCGGTCCGCGATGCAAACATGTCTGACATGTTTTACGTCTGCTCATTGTCATCTCGAATCATTGTTTACAAAGGCATGTTGTCGACGGCTCAACTACCGGCCTTCTTCCCCGATCTACGAGACAAAGACTACGAATCGCATCTGGCGATGGTCCACTCACGATTCTCGACCAACACGTTGCCCAACTGGTCGCGCGCACAACCGCTTCGCTGGGTCGCGCACAACGGAGAGATCAACACGCTTCGTGGAAACCGAAACTGGATTACGGCGCGACAAGGTTTGATGAAAAGCGACCTTTTCGGGGACGACCTTCGTTCGCTGATGCCTGTGATAGAAGAGGGCTGTAGCGATTCAGGCGAGTTCGACAACGCGATGGAAATGCTGATGATGAACGGTCGGGAACTACCGGAAGTCGTCATGATGATGATCCCCGAAGCCTGGCGAAACCACACCGCGATGCCAGAGAACAAGCGAGCGTTCTACGAGTATCACTCGTGTCTACAGGAACCGTGGGACGGACCAGCGTCGATTTCATTCACCGACGGTCGCTTTATTGGTGCGGTCCTCGACCGGAACGGCTTGCGCCCCAGCCGGTACTACGTGCTCGACGACAATCGCGTCGTGATGGCGAGCGAAGTCGGTGTGCTGGACGTTGATCCAGCGAAAGTCGTCAAGAAGGGACGCCTCGAGCCAGGCAAAATGTTCCTCGTCGATTTCGATAACAAACGAATCATTGCCGATCAGGAACTCAAGGACAACATTTCCAACAGTCGACCGTACGGCGAGTGGGTCGGCAATCAGCGGATTACCTTTGATGAGTTCCCGGAATCAGAAGTCATCGCTCCGTTGGAAACCGAGCAGCGAATCGCGCAAATGCGAGCCTTCGGCTATACCAACGAGACGTTGGACTTTATGTTGTTGCCAATGATCCGGGTCAAGAAGGATCCGATTCTTTCAATGGGCAACGATGCGGCGCTGGCATGTCTAAGTGACAAGCCACGTTTGCTGTACGACTATTTTTCTCAGTTGTTTGCCCAAGTCACCAATCCGCCGATCGATTCGATTCGCGAAGAGATCGTGATGTCGGTTGAATGCTACATCGGTCCCGAAGGCAACTTGCTTGAGACGACCGAGCCGCAGTGCAACCGACTGTTGCTTCACAATCCGATTCTCGATGCCGAGCAGATGGCGGCGATCCACAATCTCGATCATCGCGGTTGGAAGTCTCGTCTGATTGACATCACGTTCGAAAAGTCATCCGGCGAACAAGGCTTTATGGCAGCCATCGGGCGAATCCGATCAGAAGCTCAAGTCGCCATCGACGACGGTTGCGCATTGATCGTGCTTTCGGATCGAGCGATTTCTGAAACACGTGTTCCGCTCAGCGCATTGTTGGCCACCAGCGCCGTGCATCATTACTTGATCGAGAAGGAACTTCGAACGCGAATCGGAATCCTTGTTGAGACAGGCGAAGCCCGTGAAGTCCATCATCACTGTTTGCTGACTGGATTTGGAGCTGATGGAATTCATCCTTACCTCGGCCTCGAAGCCATCATCGACCACCACACCAACAACCCCGATTCGGATTTGACGGCCAAGCAATGCGTCGAGTACTACCGCAAGGGTGTTTACAAAGGGATGTTGAAAGTCCTCGCCAAGATGGGGATTTCGACGCTTGCCAGTTACAAAGGAGCTCGGATCTTTGAAGCCATCGGCCTCAATAGCGATGTGATCGAAGATTGCTTCCCCGGCACGGCCAGTCGAATCGAAGGCGTTGGGTTTGATGTCCTAGCCGCCGAAGCCATTCGTCGACACGACCTTGGCTTCGCAGCTGAGTCTAAGATGAACGACAGCCTTCCGCTGGTCCAATTGGAGACAGCCGGCTCAATCCATTGGCGAAGTGGCGGGGAGAAACACGCTTGGACGCCGCTTAACATTGCCAACATCCAACAAGCCGCCCAAGCCGGCGATCCGGAGGCTTACAAACGATTCTCCAAAGCGATCAATGAACAGACGGCTCGTGAATGCCATCTTCGTGGACTATTGAAGTTCCGAACCCGGTCTGCCATTCCGCTGCAACAAGTCGAATCGGCCAAAGATATTGTCAAACGTTTTTGCACTGGCGCGATGAGCTTTGGGTCGATTTCAGCCGAAGCCCACGAGACGCTCGCGATTGCAATGAATCGCATGGGCGGCAAAAGCAACACTGGCGAAGGCGGCGAGGACTATCGTCGTTTTACTCCCGACGACAACGGTGACCTGCGCCGGTCTGCGATCAAGCAAGTCGCGTCCGGGCGGTTTGGCGTGACCGCTTATTACCTCGCCAACGCTGATGAGATCCAGATCAAGATGGCTCAAGGGGCAAAACCTGGTGAAGGAGGCGAGTTGCCGGGTCACAAGGTTAACGAAACGATTGCGCAGACGCGTCGTTCGACTCCCGGCGTGACGCTGATCAGTCCGCCTCCGCATCACGATATTTATTCGATCGAAGACTTGGCTCAGCTGATCTTCGATCTCAAGAACGCCAATCCAACCGCGCGAATCAGCGTCAAGCTCGTTTCGGAAGTCGGTGTTGGAACGATCGCCGCGGGTGTCGCCAAGGCACATGCTGACAATATTTTGATTTCCGGAACCGGCGGTGGAACAGGTGCTTCTCCGCTGACGAGTATCAAGCACGCGGGCATGCCGTGGGAGCTGGGAATTGCCGAGACACATCAAACGTTGGTGATGAACGACTTGCGCAGCCGAGTTCGATTGCAAACTGATGGTCAGTTGAAAACAGGCCGCGACGTTGTGATCGCGACTCTGTTGGGAGCCGAGGAGTATGGCTTTGCGACCGCGCCGCTGATTACCCTGGGTTGTATCATGATGCGTAAGTGTCACCTCAACACTTGCCCGGTTGGTATCGCGACTCAGGATCCTAACCTTCGTAAGAAGTTCAAGGGCAAGCCCGAGCATGTAATCAACTACCTGTTCATGGTGGCCGAAGAAGCCCGCGAGATCATGGCGGAACTTGGGTTTAGATCGATCAATGAAATGGTCGGACGTGTTGACGCTCTCGATGTTGACGGTGCCGTTGAGCATTGGAAAGCCAAAGGGATTGATCTTTCGAAGCTGTTGGCTCCAGCGGTCGGTTTCCACGACGGCGTTCAGGTTTACTGCACCATCGACCAGGACCATTCGCTTGATGAAGTCTTGGACTGGAAGTTGCTTGAGCAATCAGAACCCGCGATCACGGCCAAGAAAAAAGTCGAGATCGAAACTGAGATCAAGAATACAGACCGCGCCGTTGGTGCGATCTTGAGCCATCACATCGCCAAAAAGTACGGGCCCGAAGGACTGGAGAAAGACACGATCGTGATTTCCGCCAAAGGTTCGGCTGGCCAAAGCGTCGGAGCATTCCTGGCCGGTGGTGTGACGATCAAAGTCGAGGGTGACTCCAACGATTACGCGGGCAAAGGGCTCTCGGGAGGTCGACTGGTTGTCTATCCACCTAAAGATTCAACCTTTGCGTCCGAAGACAATATCATCATTGGTAACGTCGCGCTTTATGGTGCGACTGGCGGTGAAGCTTACTTCCGCGGTGTTGCGGCCGAGCGGTTTGCCGTTCGTAATTCGGGTGCCAAGGCGGTGGTCGAGGGCGTGGGTGACCATGGTTGCGAGTACATGACGGGTGGTCGCGTTGCGATTCTTGGTTCGACCGGACGCAACTTTGCGGCCGGGATGTCGGGCGGTATCGCTTACATTTACGACCCGAATGATCAATTGCTTTCTAACATCAACCTGGAGTTGGTCGAAATTGAGGCGATGGATCAGGATGCAGACATCGAAGAGTTGAAGGAAATGATTACCAATCACGCGAATCTTACTGGATCAGTTGTGGCTCAGAAGATGTTGGATGATTGGTCGAGTTGCCTGAGTAAATTTAAGAAAGTCATACCGAGCTTATATCGCGATATCTTGAAAAAGAAACAAGCCGAAGCGAGCGTGACGTAGAAATAGAGTCACCCTTTCCCGAGAGTCGTCGAGCAGAGGCTCGGGGGGGCTGAATTGCTCGCAAAAAACACAAAGAAAAACGAAACGCAGTTCGAGAAAACGAACAAGGAAAAGACATGGGTAAGCCAACTGGTTTTATGGAATTCGATCGGATCGACGATGGCAAGCGACCTGCGCTTGAGCGAGTCGGTGACTTCGATGAGTTCCTCGTGCAAATTGGAGATGACAAACTTCAAACCCAAGGCGCCCGGTGTATGGATTGCGGCGTTCCGTTTTGTCATACCGGCGAATTGATCGGTCGACTGGCGACTGGTTGCCCGGTGAACAATTTGATTCCCGAATGGAATCATCTTGTCTATCAAGGTAAGTGGCGTGAGGCGTTGGACCGGCTTCACTTGACCAACAATTTCCCCGAATTCACCGGACGAGTCTGCCCTGCCCCATGCGAGGGTTCGTGCGTGCTGGGAATCAATGAGCCGCCGGTGACGATCAAGTCGATCGAGCGTACGATCGTCGATCGCGGATTTGAGAACGGCTGGGTCGTTCCTCGAATTCCTGAAACTCGCTCTGGAAAGACGGTTGCGGTTATCGGTTCCGGACCAGCCGGATTGGCTGCCGCCGATATGCTGAATCAAGACGGACACGAAGTCACAGTTTTTGAGCGCGATGATCGAATCGGTGGTCTGCTGATGTACGGCATCCCAAATATGAAGCTCGACAAAGACATCGTTCAGCGTCGTTTGGATTTGCTGGCCGCCGAAGGGATCGTGTTCAAGACAGGCGTCAATGTTGGCGAAACTATCACGGCCGAAGAGCTAAAAAGTTCGTTTGATGCAGTGATGATTTGTGTGGGAGCGACCAAGCCACGTGATCTCAAGATCCCTGGTCGATCGCTCAACGGCATCCACTTTGCCATGGACTTCTTGCGTGGCTCGACTTCTTCTTTGCTTAGCCAGACCGACGCGCCGATTTCGGCGGAAGGCAAGAACGTTGTCGTCATTGGTGGTGGTGATACAGGAACTGACTGTATCGGGACTTCGATTCGCCAAGGTTGCAAGAGCATGGTCAATCTTGAAATTGTGACACGTCCTCCAGATGCCCGGGCGGCTTCGAATCCGTGGCCGCAGTGGCCGCTGATTTTCCGAACGGATTATGGTCACGCCGAGGCGGCTGCCAAGTTTGGACAAGACCCGCGTCAGTTCTCAATGGAAACGGTAGAGTTCATTGGCGACAACGATTGGAACTTGACTGGATTGAAAATCACCGAAGTCGATTGGACAGCAGAACGAGCTGGTACGGCCCCATTCTCAAGAGTTGAAGGATCAGAACGAGTGATCGAAGCCGATCTCGTTTTCTTGGCGCTCGGCTTCCTCGGTCCTGACCCGATTATTGCCGAAGGGTTTGGCTTGGAGACTGATGCTCGCGAGAACATTTTGGCCAACACCAAAGACTACGAAACGAGCCAACCAGGAGTCTTTGCTGCCGGCGATTGTCGCCGTGGTCAGAGTCTCGTCGTCTGGGCGATCCGCGAAGGCCGACAGGCCGCCGAAGTTTGCAGTAAGTACCTCAATAGCTCGGTTAAGACGTGCTAGAAGCGACGGGCTAGAAGCGACGGGCTAGAAGCTTGTCCCACCATTGAGATTGTTTTGAGCCAGGATCCTTTTCCCCAGATCAAATTTTCAGGGCAACTTCGACCGTCCCAAGCCACCGTTGTCGAGATCGCGAAACAGCAGCTGGCCGCCGGTGAAAAACGTTTGCACATCGTAGCGCCACCAGGTTCAGGCAAGACGGTTTTGGGGCTTTATCTTTGGGCGGAGCTGGTTTAAGAAGCCATGTCTGGTTTTGTCGCCTAACTCCGCGATCCAGTCTCAATGGGCCGCGCGAACTGATTTGTTTGAGCATTCGGAAGATCAAAAGCACGTCGTTTCGACGGATCCGGCTCGACCTGCGCTACTGACTTCGTTGACTTATCAATCTGTCACGATGCCGGCCAGAAAAGTTCAGGAAGTTGACGAGCAAGCGTTCGAGCTGTGGGCCAACAAGCTGATCGAGGAAGAGGAAGTCTTTACCACTGAAGAAGCGTCGATCTGGATCGAGGATCTTCGCGCTAACAACCCCGAGTACTTTCAATCTCAAATCGCGAACTACAAAAAGAAGGTCCGCGACGAAGTCTCCAAATCCGGTCAATCACTTTCGTTGCTTCACGAATCTTCGTTGGCGACACTGGAGCGATTGTCGGAGAATGGAGTTGGATTGATAATTCTCGACGAATGTCACCATTTGCTTGGGCATTGGGGCCGTGTTTTGTCCGACGTTTTGCCGGTTCTAAACAATCCGGTGGTGATTGGATTGACGGCAACTCCGCCTGATCGCAAAGGCAAAGACAATCGAGATATCAAACGCTATGACGAGTTCTTTGGCGACGTTGATTTTGAGGTGCCGGTGCCCGCCGTTGTCAAAGACGGTTTTTTGGCGCCGTACCAGGACCTGGCTTACTTCGTTCGCCCGACCGCGGACGAGTTGAAGTTCATTGAGTCGGCCGATGGGCGTTTGAAGCAACTGATCCTCGATGTTTGCGACAAAAATTATCTGGTCGAACAGTCCGAGGGCGACACGAAGGTTGAACAGAATGGATTCGAACGGGATTCAGCCGCTGAACCAACCGCCAATCCAGCTGCTGAACCTGCCAATATCATAGAGTGGATTCAGGACACACTTTCCCAGCTGAAGTTACCGACGGGAAACGCTACGAGTTGGTCCAATTTTCAACGGCGCGATTCTGGTTTCGCTTTGGCGTCTCGCCAGTTTTTAAACAGTCGATTCGAAAAAATACCGGAGACAGCTCCGCCGCTGGCCGCCGACGAATCGGACTTGGTCACTCCTCCGATGGAGTATTGGGTTCCGGTGCTGGACAGATTCGTGAGGCATTTTCTGCGGCGGTCACCCAATCCGCGTCATCAACAACTTGCCAAAAATATCACAGCCAGCTTGCGGATGTTGGGTGTTCAGATTACCGAGACCGGAACGCGGCATTGTGTCTCGCCGGTCGGACGCGTGATGGCGTATTCGAAAAGCAAAACAGCCGCGATTGTTCCAATTCTCAAACGGGAAATGGAAAACCTGAGCGATTCAATTCGCGCCGTCGTGATTGCTGACTTTGAACGCTCGTCCGCTGTTTCGGCACAACTGCAAGATCTAATGGACGGCGAAACTGGAGGCGCCATTGCGGCTTTTAAGATACTTTTGACGGACAAGCAAACGGATGATCTTGAGCCGATTTTGATCACTGGCTCGACGATACTGATCGACGATGAAATCGAAAGCCAATTTCTCAGCCGAAGCCGGCAATGGATTGAGAAACGAAATCTGAAAGTCGATCTGCAATCAAAAACAGTTTCGGATTTTCGCCAGATTATCGGATCGGGTAGAGATTGGGCTCCGCGAGTTTACGTCGAAATGGTCACCGAACTGTTTCAGCAAGGTCTAACGAAATGTCTGATTGGAACTCGCGGTCTGCTTGGTGAAGGCTGGGACGCGAACAAGATCAATGTGTTGGTGGACCTGACGACTGTGACTACGAGCATGAGTATCAACCAGTTGCGTGGGCGATCATTTCGTTTGGATCCAGGGTGGGACGAAAAGCTCGCCAACAATTGGGACGTCGTTTGCATTGCGCCCGAGTTCTCCAAGGGCTTTGATGATTACACTCGGTTCAAGAACAAGCACAAGAACCTCTTTGGCGTTACCGATGACGGAGCGATTGAAAAGGGCGTCGGGCATGTGCACCCTGCCTTTACCGAACTTAAACCCGAAGGACTGGAAAGCTCGACAACGGTTCTCAACGCTGAAATGATGGAGCGAAGCCATAACCGGAACGTGGTTCGTGATCTTTGGAAAATCGGCGAGCCGTTTGCTGCCGATTCTGTTCGCGCGATCGAGTTTAAGCTCAAGGGCGATTCGGATTTAGGTTTTCCGCCATTTGGGAGATCAGCCGATCCGTGGAGCGAAAAATCGCTTACCACGGCGATTGCTACTGCCGTGATCAGGAGTTTGCAGGAGATCGGACTGGTCGGTGGCGATTTTGATCAACAAGTCGGAAATCTATCTGGAGGTTACGTACGAGTGTTTCTGCGGGGAGCAACTGCTGAGGAGAACGACATCTTTTCGCAAGCGATGAAGCAGGTGCTGGGTCCGCTTGATCGCCCAAGGTATGTGATTCCCCGCGAGGTGACTCGTCGTGAAGAAACATGGCTGTCCAATTTTTTGCCGAGTGTCATTGGACGCTACTTTCAGAAGAGCCGAAACGAACTGGCAATGTTGCACGCCGTGCCCAAAGATCTGGCCAAGAAGAAATTGGACGTGCTTGTTTTTCAAAAGTACTGGAACGAGTTGGTCAGTCCCGGCGAAGCCAAGTTTGCTCATCGGGGCGAAGGATTGAAGATGGTTGAAGAGGCGTTGTCTGGCTCGCAGGAAAATTCGATCGTCCACGAGAAGGAGATATTCTTGTAGAGGGAATTGCGCGAAAGACGGTAGGTGGATTTTAAAGGGTGGCTGGGGTCGAACGCAGTGAGCCCCCAGTTTGTCTGCTGGGGGCTCGCTTCGCTCGCCCCCGGCCACCCCGTTGGTTCCAAACAACCCTTTAGGTCTCAACACCGAGAGTCCCAACACGGAGCCGAGAGAGTTCTGGGAAGAATCGGGATTGCAGGATCGCATTGAGTTGCGTTTGGGAGGCGCTTTGCCGAAAGATCTGAAAAGTTTGGTAGCAGTGCCTTTTTGCCGCTGCCCAGCTTGCCTTTTTTGTCTCGTTGCCCAATGATTCCTTGGAAAACGCGAACCAGATCACGCTTTGTTGGCCGAATTGCCGATCAAATTAAGACTGTTGCTGGATTTTTCCCAACATCCGGGGCCGCGGAGGCAACTGTTAGATGCCTGCTGCCATCTAGCAATCGAAGGCGATTGGCAAAGTACTTTGATTGGCGCAAAACGAGCCATTGTTTGCGAACCAAATTGGCTTAATAGAAACAACGTTGAAAGACATCGATGGACATATCAGATCTGTTTGAGCAATTTCGCGAGCGGAACGATCAGCGGCGTCGTGGACGTGGCGGGCGAGATAGAGACGACGACGATTTCAATCGTCGCCCGCGCCGAACGTCAAGCGATGATTTCAAGAACAACATGAGAGCCGGAGTTGTGTTGGCCGGATTGGCTTTGTTGGCCATGGCGCTTTACACCAGCTTTTATCGCGTCGATGCCAGTGAGCAGGGAATTGTTCTACGATTCGGAAAACATGCGCGAACTGTCAATCCGGGATTGCAGATGAAGTTGCCATGGCCGATCGAGAATGTCTACACGGTTCCGGTCAAAAAAGTCCAATCGCTTGAGTTTGGATTTCGGACCGTTTCGGCTGGTCGAAAAACGGAGTACGCCAAACGGAATTCTCAGCTGGATGATGTCGCCGATATGTTGACGGGCGATTTGAATATTGCTCACGTCGAATGGGTCGTTCAATACAAAATCGACGATGCGATGGCTTCGTTGTTCAACATTGGAGATGAAAATAGCTTGTACGGCGATTTTATCTCGTCGATTCGCCAGGAGGATATCAACCCGGCGCTTCCCGATACGATCCGCGATGTTTCTGAAACAGTTATGAGAAAACTGGTTGGTGATCGAAGTGTTGACTCGGTGTTGACGATGGGTCGTGAAGAGATTTCGGCTGAGGCAAAGATCGAGATTCAGGAAATGTTGGACGTCTTTGAGGCCGGAGTTGAAATCATCACTGTCAAACTTCAAACGACTTCGCCACCTGAGTCGGTCAAAGACGCTTTTCAGGAAGTAAACCGCGCTCGTCAGAACAAGGAAAAGGTTGTCAATCAGGCAGAGGGAGAACGCAACCGCCAGATCCCTGCAGCCCGTGGTAAGCGGGAACAACAGATTTCCGAAGCCGAAGGCTACAAGTCCCGGATGGTGATGGAGACGTTAGGCCAGATCAACGCGTTCAACGCAAAACTGGCTGAGTACGAGAAAGCGCCAGAGGTGACCAAGCAGCGGTTGTATCTCGAAGCGATGGAGGAAGTGCTGGGTCAAGTCGGAAATAAGACGATTATCGACGAGTCAGTCAATCAGATGCTTCCGATCCTGAACCTGAACTCTGATTCGGGTGCCAAAAATCCACTGCGGGGAGTTAAATAATGGGTGTCAAGTTTTTCTTCGCCGCGATCGTAGCTGTCCTAATGGCGTTGCTGGCCTACTTCATGTCCTATGTCGTAGACGAAGGGCAACAGGCCGTGATCACTCAGTTCGGCAAACCGGTCAAGTTTGTGACTGAGCCGGGGCTGAATTTTCGCATCCCCTTCATCCAGTCGGTTCAAAAACTGGAGAAACGATTGTTGCCGTGGGACGGTGCGCCCGAAAATATGCAGACGCGAGACAAGAAACGAATCTACGTTGATTGTTGGGCTCGTTGGCGAATCGTAGATGTTGAGACTTTCTTCACCAACGTTCGGACCGAGCAGGAAGGGCAAAAGATCCTCGATGATATCGTTGATTCATCGGTTCGCGACGTGATTGCCCGGAACAACTTGATTGATCTCGTGCGAACTTCCAAGGATCGCGAATTGGTTTACGAGACTGAAGAGCTTTCCCGAACGGCTTCATCCCGAGACGTGGTAACAACCGGTCGCCAAAAGATTGAAGAAGCGATTTTGGCTGACGCGAGTGATAGTCTGGCGGCTCGGTACGGTATGGAGCTGGTTGCGGTGCATATCAAGCGAGTCAGCTACAACGATCGAGTTAAAGAGACTGTGTTTGAGCGAATGCGATCGGAGCGCCAGCGAGTTGCTCAGCTTTTCGAATCCGAAGCCGAAGAAGAAGGCAACAAGATTTCCGGATTGACGCGGAAAGAACTGGATTCAATCGAAGGCGAAATGAAACAGAAGTCGGCTGAGATTCGTGGTGGTGCTGACGCAGAAGTCATCAGGCTGACGGCTGAGGCGTATGGACGCAATCCGCAATTCTTCGAGTTCCTTCAGCGGCTTGAGATGTACAAGATGGCGTTGCGGAAAGATACGAGCTTGATTCTCTCAACCAACAGCGACATGTTTCGGTTGTTCAAAACGACACGTTCCAGTGTCGCTCCAAGTAACCAAGGCACCCAAACGCCAGGCCGTGCCGATCGAGGGCAACCCAATGAACAAGCCCCGGCAGTTAAAGTTCCAGCGGTTGAGGCGCCAGTAGAGGAAGCGGATAGAGCGGCGCCATCAAGCGTACCGGTCGTTGAAGAGGCTTCTATCTCAAGGATTCGAGTTGACGCGAATCTCAAGTGATCGGCTGCTTCCCGGCAAGGACGCTACATTCCTGCGAAAACCAGACGGAGGAACAGTGCGCAGCCGACCAGTCCGATCAATCCACCGATGACGAAGGCATGAAACGTGCCGAAAAAGGCGAGGCCCAGCATTGCTCCCAGCAAAACGATGATCAAGTAAAACGCGTTTGCGACTTGTCGAAGAGATCTGTCTTCGTTCTTGGCTTGATCAACGTTATCGCCTGGATTGGTTTTGATTTGCTGGGGAGCTTCGAGATTGTGCAGTTCGTTGTATTGCTGGCAGGTTTGGCAAACCAAGACGCCGTTTTCGACGGGTTGATGACATTGGTTGCATGGACGCATATTGTTGTCGGGATATGACGGATGGCCGGATATTGATGTCAAAACGCAATGTTTTGCAGAGTTTCGTAAGTGTACCAAGCATTTTTCTGTAAACCTTCAGTTTCATATAGTAGGTTTTCTCACGCGTGATGTCGAAACCCAAGGTTAGAAAAATGTCTACAACTTCATTCAAATCAGCACAGTTCCTCGCAGAAAAGCAGGAGCAAGAAAGTCGACAATTTGCCGCAGAAAACTTGGCTGCCAAGCGAGAACGACGCGTTCTGCTAGGCTACTTTGTTATTTCTTTGCTGGCCACATTGTTCATCAGCGGCGCGTTAAAAGTGTATTGAGAACCGACGATTGTCGCATAATTGAGTTGTTCTCCCGTGCCTGCTCTCGCTTTCTTGCTCATGCGGGTTTAGTCGTCCGCGGAAGGTCAGCCTCTGAGGATAGGCAATTTGCTGGCGATTCTGCTGAATTCCTCGAGTCTGATAGGACATTTCGGCGCTGACGATGTCACAAGTTATTGCTAACGTCTGGCTGGCGTTATCCGAGTTTATTTTTCCCCCAACCTCTGCTGTGGGTGGCGACTTGATGAACCGAAGAGTTCGAAGTCCCAGAGGTGTTTGGGGTTAGAGCGTGACTGCAACTTACCCGATTAGGAAAGCTGTGCCGGTCGTGCGTTTCGGTAATGCAGCTCGTATGGCCTTTATCGAACCTGCGAGATTGGCCGATAAACCGTTGAGTAGGCGACAGCTAAAGTGTCGCGGCATTCCGGCTTGACCACCCACCTAGGGCCTATTGATGAAATTGAATTTACGCCTTCGATCAATCGTGATTGCGATCGCAACCGTTTTTTCGTTTGCCAACTTTACCGACGCTCAAACGACGGTTCCCGTTCACATGGCGCCCAACGTTGCCTCTTGTGGATGTAGTGCCCCAGCGAATCCCCAGTATTTTGAGCAGGGTATTGGGCAAGCCAATTTCGCTCAACAGGCCGATTTTATTCAGCCTTCTAGACTTGGGTTCACTGACTATATGAATTCCCAATACCCTGGGGTCGGCTCACCGGTGGACTATACGCCGGAATTGATTGGTACCTATGGGGGGCGGGCCGATTGCGCCACCACCAGGCGCATCGGTGTGGCAACGGTGACGGATTATGCACTTGGCAAAGGAGATCACTCACCTCTGAGCGAAAATAGAATTGCTCAGGCAAGCTACTTCCAACCCGTTGCCGCGCCACAATCAGTCGGCGGTTACGAGATCGAACCAGGAGTTGGCTATCGTGAGTATGCAGCAGCGCAAACTACGCCCCGATTCTATGATGGTGGTTCCAATATCGGTGGTGGGCGTTCGATTGGAGAAGCTTTCTGGGATCCACACTGGACTCGAATGGTTTTGGCGTATGGTGGCTTCGGATTCTCCTCTGACAATGGCTCCGATGTCTTTGATGGGAGAGCAAGCACCAATCTGGGGATAGTCGGAATTGACATTGGGCGTCGCCATTCGAAATTCATGCGTTCGTCGATTGATTTTACGTATCGAGCTGGCGATTTGGAAAACTCTGGCGCCGCTCCTGCGGTCCCGGGGACTCCCTTCGTCGTTGATGGCGATTTGAAGGTGTACTCGTTGATGAAGAACTTTCATTTGGATTTGGCTCAGCGAGGTGGATTTCGACCCTACATCGGGGTGGGAATCGGTGCCGGCGTGCTTGATGCCGACGCCAACATTGGTGGAGAGATATTCACTGTTCAGGACGAAGTCGGTTTCGCTTATCAAATCATGGGCGGCGTCGCTCGCAACATCAGCGATTTAGCCTCGATTTACGCTGAGTACCGGTTCTTTTCCTTGTCCGATGTGGACGTAGCAACCAATGCTGGCCCCAACGAGGGTGGTTTTACATCTCACGATGTGCTGTTTGGACTTCGGTTCGGGTATTAGGGCGAGGGCGTTTTCAATAGTTACTCTGCACCAAACTTGGCATTTGGACGCGAGCCCTACAGTTTTCCGAACGACAAATGATTCAACGAGCGGAGGCCGGTCTGCGTTGTTCCGCTCTGCATCGCCAGGCTGTTTTCTATTTCTGATCGACTATAGTTCATCTGCTTTGAGTTGAGTTGCTGACTCTAAGCATCGAAACGAACTACTTTTGCTTCTTCGCGTCGTCGAGAGATTTGCAATTCAAAAGCGCAATCAAACCCAGCGGAGTTGCGATGAGTTCATCGTTTTCTCGCATTTGAGAGGACGGGTTTCTCCAAGCCCCTGAACCCAGCTGATTTTCGACCAAGAGCTTGGATATGGCCGAGCCGGTCGTGATCGCTTGATCCTCGTCGAAAAATTTCATGGTCCTAGACAGGGCCGCGTTGTAGTAGAACTTCAGTCCGGAGTGCCAACCGATTGCGCCAACTTCGGCTTTGAATCCCGGTGCCATGTCGACACCGGGATGGTCGGCGAACCAATCAATTGATGCTCGAACAAGATCGCTTGATCCACTTTCTCCCAAATTAACCAACAGGCCTAGTCCATCGCACGTCGCGCTGCCGTACGAACTAGGGGCATTCATTTCCTGGTCTTTCCAACCGGCTTTGTTGAGCGTCGATTTTACTTTTGAGGTAAAGTAAAAACCGCCGTCGCTGGAACTGGCCAGAATCCGGTGGCACCACTGCTTCGCCGCTGCCAAGGCGGCATCGACTTCTTTTTCGAGCTGTGGGGTCAGGGTGCGTTTGCCTTCTCCCTGTTGGCTGGTTGTGCGTTTTTGGTCCGAGGCATAATGCGACAGCGCCTCTACGACATAGAAAGTCACCGATACGTTGGCTCCGGCTGTTTTTCCTTTTGTTGAACCTGGGCCGAGAATATCCCAGCCGCCATGATTTGGATTCTTCTCGGTAAAGCCGCGCTGTTTCATGCACTGGCTGTCGAGAAGATATTTCACCATCGTTCGAATTTGAGTCGGTGTTAGCTTTAAATCGATTCGCTTGTGAACCGTCAATATCATAGCGGTGGTGTAAATCGGATAGTCAAGGGAGCCGTCCGGATTGGCGACGCAGCCTTGTTTATCGATTCCAGGAAGCAGGAATTTTCGGGCGAGATCTATGGAGTCAGCGTGTCTATTGAGTTCGTCGAGAGGCAGTTTGCTGAGGGCGTAAAGCACTAACGCTGTGTTAGCTGCGCCCTGTTTCATCGTGCCATAGTGCTGGCTGTGCCAGGCACCATCTTCGGCTTGTCGCGAGATCAGAAATTTGGTCGCCGCCAAAATCGCTTGATCGATCGGTTTATCCGCCGCGACAGATTGAGTTTGCCGCCCCAGTGCATTGGCAGATAGAAGGGAGGTGAGCGTTAAGGACGCCAGAGCGAGAGCCGCTTTGAATAGATAACGCCGGGAAAAAGTTTGGATCATTGTTGAGAGATCGGCAAGTAGCGGTTGGGGGCCGAGAGAACCAGGACCGCTGCAGCGGTGCAGAATGTTCGGCTGGTGATGCAATGGTGCCCCGTCCAGCTTCCGTCCTTGTTTTGAACGGTGCAAATTTTGTCGCGGACTTCTGGGAACCATGTTTCCCAATCCTCACCGCCTTTTTGAAGCATTGTTTCAGTTATCAAGTGAAACGCCAAATACTCTTCACCACCGGCTTGGTTGAATGCGGTATTGCCACCCTTGACCAGTTTCAAAACGTCGCGGAACGAAGTCTTTACGACCTCTTCGTCGTCTTTCTTCATCGCGTAGAGTACCCGAAGGCCGGCAGCATTTTTGTAAAGTTGATGCATCCAGTGAAGGTTCTGTCGCGCTCGGACTTCCATTGTCTTGACTAAGTAATCTGCTGTTTTCTCCGGTGAACCAGCAACGTCGAGGCCGGCAAAGTTAGCTGAGCGGAGGCTCGTCCAGCCCATCACGGTGCCTAATGTCGGAGCCCAAGATTCCGTCCCCCAGCCCCCGTTGGCAAGTTGGGCCGAAGTCACGGCTTGGGTGAGCTTGCGCGCAGAATTCAGAGTTTGGTCTCGCAAGTGAGATTGGCCAGCGATCTGGGTCAGAAAAAGTAACGCAAAAAACGAGTGGGCTTGTCGGCCAATTTTGCTTTGGAGCTGTGTGTTTTTCTTTGGTGAGATATTGTTTTGGGGCATCACCTCGACTTTTTTGATCAGGTATCTCGCGATCTCCTGTAGCTTGCGTTTGTTGGGACCCTCGGTTGGCGTGCTGCCGTCAGCCAACATCGCCAGCCCGACCATTGCCGTGCAGCCGATGTCTTCGGCTTGCCCAATATCGACTCGGTATCCACCCTGCGCCATTTTCGTGCGATTGAGCCAAGCCAGTCCTCTGGTGATCGCTTTTCGAGACTCCCCGGTATGTTCGTTTGGGAGAGCGGATGTCGGGAAGCTGATATGGCGTAGAGCCGACCCGCGCAAAAGTGATTCAGCCAATCCGGCTGAACTGGCCAGAACGGAAGCAGTGCTCAGAAAATCCCGTCGCGAATAAGGCATTCTTGATCTCCGTCAAAAACGAGTGTGGCCATGGAGTTCCAACAACTATTATAGCAGCCCAATTATCGGAAGTTCATTAAAATTGTCAAAGATGAAACGCAACCAGCCCTGAAGATTTTGTTATCGAATCTATTTCTACTATAGGTTGGTAATTCAAATAACGTTGGAGGAGGTTTCTTGGCTAATGGGTGCAAGGCAATCCATTATCCGTCGCTCCTGCGCAGGCGAGATTGTTGATAGTGTTGGGTTCTGCGGGGTTCTGCCTTAGCGGGAAGGCTCACTCGGCTCGAAGAGGCAGTAATTTGATGAGCCGTTTTGGCACTAGCCACGGTT
>CALJOA010000156.1 GCA_937981585.1 uncultured Pirellulaceae bacterium
CGACGATCTACTGGACTTTGCCTGGGGGCCCTCGCAGGCAACCCAAGCCAGAGAGAGGCTAATGGCCAATTTCACCGAACCAGCGTGCATTCAATTGTTCAACCAGGCCCAGCGAGCGAGTAACCGTCGACTGGAATCGAACCGCGCTTCGATGCTGCACAGGGAGAAGAAGTCAATTAAACAATTGGCCAACGCGGGACTCGATCCCGTCCTTGAGATTCCAACCTGAACGAAGGGCAAAGTAGAACGCCTCTCCGAGGCGTATAAAATTCGCCTCGGAGAGCCGAGCTACTATCTGAACCGGGCTTCGATGCTGCACAGGGAGAAGAAGTCGATTAAACAGTTGGCCAACGCGGGACTCGATCCGGTCCTTGAGATTCCAACCTGAACGAGGGGCAAAGTAGTTCGCCTCAGGCCAGTTGTTTCGCTCGTCGAGTCGGATTTGAGCAACTTCCCAACGGCGGGGAGTTTGCACTCAGCCAGCTGTCGGGGAGGAGCTTAACAAGCTCTTCGGCCGATTGCAGGTCGGTAAGCCGGGTGAAGACGGCCGCGAACTGACACACCGGACGGCATCAAAATCCTCATGATTGGAATCAATAAATCACTAGACGGAGGTTGATGGTCAAGTCTTCAAGAAAGGCAACTTTATTTCTTGCCCTAAGCCTAGCCAGGAACGAACATGGATTTTATGACGTTTAAATTCACAGCAGATTTAACGTTGCATTTTGATTTCCAGACACGTTCTGGACGCACCCACTAAAAACGACATCAAAACAAGACCACATAGCCGCCGATTTCACGGCATCCTTCCTGTGTTTGATTCTCATCGCCATCCTATAAAAAGCCTCAAATCATGAATCTCACCGACACCGAAGGTTTCCTTCCGGCCACCGGAGCAACGCTCTACAACCCGTGCGTTTTGAATAATCCGGCCACACCAAATCATACTTACAGACTAGCGGTTCGTTGCATCGACACTCCGGACGATTTCCTTTCGATCAAAGAAGGGTGGCAGCGACTGGAAGTAGAGGCCATCTACCCCAACATCGCTTATGGATACACGTACTTGACCACGGCTATCAAGCATCTGGCGACCTCCGACATCAAAGTGATTGTCGTTGAAAAGCAATTCGACGAAGATCTGCCGACCCAAGTCGTAGGGATCGTCCCCTTTCAAGAAAAGAGAATCTTGGGCTTACCCTTAAAAGCCGTCGAGTTATGGAAACACGACCACTGTTTCGACACGACCCCGTTGCTTGCCGCCGAAGTCGCGACTGAGGCGTGGAAGTTGGCTTGCCAATTCTTGTTCGATCAAGAGAAAGTTCGGTTGATTAGCCTGGACACCATCTCGGCCGAGCCAGCAATCGAAGAGATCTTACGTCAAGCCGCCAACGAAATTGGCATGGGGAGATTTGATCGAGCTTCATTTGAGCGAGCTGCACTTCGTCCGACTGCCAACAGTGACGATTACAAATCGCAGTTTTGGTCAAAGAGCATGCGGCGCGACCAGAGAAAACTTGAGCGTCGTCTCGGCGATCGCGGCCAGTTTCGATTTGAGGAATCTAATCCCGACAGCGATTTCGCCGAGTTGGCAAACGATTTTTTGCGCATCGAAGATTCGGGCTGGAAGGGCGAACAGGGCACGTCGCTCAAATCCAATCGTGATACCGAATCGTTTTATCACGAACTCATTGAACTATCGGCTCGAAACGGCAACGTTCGCTTTGTGTCGCTCGTTCTTGAAGAAAAACGAATTGGCATGCTGCTGGACTTGCGATCAGCAGGAACGATCTACTCGTACAAATCGGCTTACGACCATGACTACAAAGACCTCTTCCCGGGCAAACTTTGCGAGATGAAGAACGTCGAGTTGTTGCATCAAGCCCAAGTCGATGTGGCTGATTCTTGTACTGCACCAGACAATCAAGTCCTCAATCGAATCTGGGGACAGAAACTAAAGTTTCAAAGAGTCGTTTTTGCGGCCAACGCGTTTCTGCCCAAAGCCTGCGTTAAGTTGCTTCCAACGATCCAATCTCTGAAACACAAGTTAAGATCAGATTCGTAGTCTTCACTCACCCTCTCTTCCAGTCTTGGTCGCCAATTGGCACCGTCAATTGGCACCGCCGGTCTAAATTCTTTAGGAAATACAGCAACCATGATCGTAAAGATGGCAAGCGAACCGCTTCAACAACACGCCATTACGACCAGCGTAATAAGTGATTTGAATTCGTTTCAAGAATTGAAACCGTTCTGGGAGAGCATGAATGTTGACCCAATGAACGGTTACCAATGGAATCACGCTTGGTGGACTGCTTTTCAATCGACTGGGAAACTCCATTCGATTGAGTGGAACGACGGCGGAGAGATTTGTGGTGTCGCCCCATTCTATTTGGACCGATGGTTCGGTGTCGAGCGATTGCGGTTTATCGGCAGCGGCAAAACCTGCACAGACTACGTTGATCTGATTGCTCGCCCAGAGGATCAACAGCAACTAACCGAGTCGCTCGCCAACCATTTGCTTCAACAGCAATTTGATGTCATTGAGTTGGAGTGTACTCGGGACGACGTTCTCAGTTTGGAAATCGTTGACGCGTTGTCTACGCAATATCACGTGTACTGCCGCGATGAAGATCCAAGTTGGTCGTTAGAACTACCAGAGCATTGGGAAGATTTCATCGAGCAGGCACATCGGGGGCTTCGTCGCAAGATCCGCAAGGCGACCAAAGGAATTGAGACAGGACGGTTCCAAATCAAATCAACCGCAAAGGGACTTTCAGTCGCGTCCGCGCTGAGCACCTTTAAGGAACTTCATCAACTTCGGCTCAATGCCAAGTCACAGCCGGGGATTTTTTCGGACCCAAAGTTTGAGGCTTTCTTGTTCGATGTTTTGAATCGCCTGTGCGGCAATGGACAGGCTGAAATTGTTCAATTATGGGAAGACGGAGTTTGCATCGGTACACAAGTCTACCTCGTCGCCAAAAGCGGATTTCAATTTTACCAATCGGGAATTTCTCCAGCGCACATGAAATCCGAACCAGGACATGTTCTGTTCGCCGCAATGATGAAACGAGGCATCGAACTTGGGCACCGCGAGTTTGACTTCTTGCGAGGCAACGAACCTTACAAAGAGTTTTGGGGCGCCACGGTTAGACCTTTGAAAAAGTTTCGTTTTGTTTCAAGAAGAATGCTACCAAGCACCATTGCACGTCTTGTTGAGTCGTCAAAAGCGTTACGTGCTGGCGCATCTAAGGCAGTGTCTGAGTTAAGAAAGAAACGGGTAAATACACCATAAACCTGCTTCATTCTCAGTGCCTCAGTGCCTCAGTGCCTCAATGCCTCAATGCCTATCGGTTGGCATCTTGACCACCGATCCGAACATTACAATTGAACAAACAGCGTGCATCGCAGGCTGTTCCTTCATACGTGCTGTTTTACCATCGAGTTGCAAACGACCATCTCAATCCATGGTCAATTTCCTGTCGGGATTTTCAAAATCAAGTCGAGTGGATTAAAAAAAACTTTGACATTATTGACTTGCAGGAATGCCAAAGAAGAGCTGCGGGTGGAAATAATCGACCTGCTGTTGCAATCACATTCGATGATGTTTACGCCGAGAACTGCGATTTCGCGCTGCCATTTCTTCTCGAGCAAAGTATCCCGGTGACATATTTCGTAACCACCGAGCACACGATTAACCAAAAGCCATTTCAGATGCCAAAAGAAGAAGGCTTGCTGGGAGCGTGTACAACCATCGGTCGTTGGAATGACGTGGGCTCTGAAAGCTTTCGGAGTGCATGGAGATCCATGTTTCGAACGCATCTAAAACTGGCTTAGCTTCGATTCCCGCTTAGCAAAACCCTTCCCATTGCTTCCCCATCACAGGATTAGTTGCAAACTGGCACGGAATGTGATAAGGATAACACTTAGATGTTGTTATCGGGACTTGACTGGACATTACCTGATCTTTGGGCATAGCAAGCATTGCTCAGAACTGGTGAAGTTCGTCCGTTTCCTGAACTGCCGAGCTTGGTTCCGTTTAGGCGTAAACCCAGGGAGGCATCACGGCGCTTTGATCGGTTCGACGGGGCCATCCATCACTTTGGATTCGCGTCAAGCCGCTCATTTGATTCTCCTAATTCCATAAATACTTGAGGGTTTTGAGTAATGATAATTGGTCCTTCGCAACCGTCTCGTTTTCGCCGACGTAAATCAAGTGCACGTCGATCCAAGCAACGGAAACAGCCTCGATTGATGTTCGAAAAGTTGGAAGAGCGACGTCTGCTGGCGGTCGTTACCGCTATCAATGACGGTCCATGGGACTCACCGGCAACTTGGGACGGCGGCGTTGTGCCTGGTGCTGAAGATCGAGCGATTATTTCTAGTGGTGTGACGGTCGATATCACGGGCGACCACAACGTCGATGAAGTTGTGGTCCACGGGGTTCTTAATGTGCCCGAAGTTAGAGAAAGTAACGCCGGCGAAGTTATTGGAAATACTCCCTCGGCAGGGTCTTCCACTGATGGCTGGCGCTCCAACTTGGTAGTCAATGAATCGGCTGCTTACACCAATGCTTCAGGGGAATCACAAACTCTATTGTTGGAT
>CALJOA010000157.1 GCA_937981585.1 uncultured Pirellulaceae bacterium
GCTGTGATAGGGTGGCTGGGGTCGAACGTAGTGAGCCCCAGTTCGTCTGCTGGGGGCTCGCTTTGCTCGACCCCAGCCACGCAGCAGTACTAAGAATAAGTTCAAAAGCCTATTCGACCAGCCTATTTGATCACTACTGAAGCGATTTGTCCGGTCGCCGAAAAGCTTGACTTTAAAACTGCGGCCGATGAGTCAATTGCTAAATTTGAATTAACAATGTTGACCATGCATTTCGGATCAACCTGATCGCAATTTATGGACTTGGGAATCAAGCCGTTTTGTTTGGAAAGCACGCCGCCGATCAACTCAACGATCGATGTTCCAGGACCAATGTTCCCGAAGTTGCTTTTGTGGGCAACGACTGGTTTGTCGGAAACAACATTTTGAATCGCTTCGGATTCCACTCGATCACCAATCAAGCTTCCCGAGGCATGTGCATTAACCAGCCCGATGTCTTGTGGAACGAGCAGGGCGTTCTCGATCGCGGCTTGGTAGTTTCTCGCCAGCGCGTCTGAGAATTGATCGCTGTTGGGATCGAGAAAGGACCGCGCCCATCCGGCCAAAGTCGCCAAAACCTTGGCGCCTCGGGCTTGGGCGTGCTCCGCCGATTCAATGACCAGCGCTCCGGAGCCTTCGCCAACCACCATCCCGTCCCGATCAACGTCGAAAGGCCGAGAAGCTTGTTCCGGTTCATCGATGCGATTGCTTAATAGATGGGTGCCGCGATACAGCATCGCCGTCATTGCCATTTTTGATCCGGTGCCACCGGCGACCACAACGTCAGCGGCGCCGCGTTTGATCATGCTGGCGGCTTCGATCAACGCCAGCAATCCGGAGGCTTCGCCTTGGCAAATTGAATTGCTTGGACCTCGGGCATCAAGCGCAATCGAAATATGGGACGCTGCCATGTTAGGAAGGTACTTCAGCATCCACAGCGGTTGGATCTCTCGCATCGCAAACTCGCCCCAGCGATCGTGCTGATAGTCTTTGTCGACCGTACAACGCTGGAACACATCGGCGACTTCGGTCGGATCGGCAAAAAAGGTCTCGGTGCCAAACACGGTTGCCACTCGATCGGCTGCAACCGATCCTGGCTCAAGGTTGGCGTGCTCCACCGCCATCGCCGCCGCGGCGCAGCCGAATTGAATTGGCGAGCACATGATCTTGATCGCCTTGCGCGGCTTGATGAACTGTTTTCCCGAGAACTCTTTTACTGGCGCAGCAATTCGAAACGGCAATTGCGTGTCCTTGAATGCTTCGCGCACCTCAACGCCACTGGCGCCGTCAACAAGCGATTCCCAGAAATCCGCGTGTCCGATTCCGATGGGCGAAACAACACCTAGGCCAGTGATAACTACGTCGCGACTGTTCATTAAGAATTGAATTTCATAGAGTAGAAAAGTAAAGTCGCGATAGCGGGTGGTAGGGGAGTCATTTTGGCGTCATGTTGGGATCTGGATTCGGATTATGGCTCGTAGTCATAGATCCTGTACGTCTTGTCTCTTTTGGTTCCACCGCGTTCGAGCGTGCCTCGTGAAAGCTTGTTTGATTCAAGCACCCATGAAAACTCGGCTTCTTCGATCCCCCAGGCTTTGATGTCCGGGACCAGCCGCGTCATCAAAACCAAACCCAGCCCCCACCGTTGGTACTCGGGGATCACGTTGGTGCTGATCAAGCGAATCTTCTTGATCTTTTTTCGTCCAAAGAGAATTTTCAAGAATCCAAACGGGAATAGTTTTCCGTCGATCTTCTTGATCGTTGGGTTGTAATCAAGCAAACCGAAAACCGTTGCCACTGGCCGTCCGTCGATCTCTGCCATCGTTGTCATTTCGGGAACGATCAACATCTTGAGTCCGCTGGCGGTGGCTCGAAGTTCCGCGGCCGACATTGGCGTGAATCCCCATTGGCCCGGAAGCGCCGAATTGTAAATCTCCAAAAAGCTCCTAACGTCCTGATCGAAATTCTTTTTGGAGATCGGACGGACGTGAACGTCGAATCTACGTTTGGCTTCCTCGGCGATGAAGGCGAGTTTGGGATCAAGCTCTTCAATCTGAGCTGTCGTTCCGGTGAACGCGTACATGTCCTGAGCTTTGAAAAATCCGTAGCTCTCGATCAGTTTCGCGTAGTACTGTTTGTTGTAAGTCATCATGAACGTGGGCGGCGAATGAAAGCCTTCCACGAGCAGACCCCACTCGTAGTTTTGCGAAGGGTTGGCTGGCCCGCGCATCAAGAAAATCTGCCGCTCGGCAAACCACGCTTTGGCCGCGTCAAAGAGCGCGTCGGAGACGGCTTGATCGTCAATCGATTCGTAGAACCCGAACATCCCACGTTCTTCTTTGTGGTACTCGTTATGGGCTCGGTCAATAATCGCGGCGATCCGACCGACGATTTCGCCATCCCGAGTCGCGAGGAAGGTCTGAATTTCGGCGCTGTCGTAAAAGGCATGCTTTTTGTAGTTCAACAGCTCTTTGATGTTCATGATCAAAGGCGGAATCCAATTCGGGTCGCCTTGGTAAAGCTTCCACGGAAATTTGATAAACGCTTTTTGCTGCGACTTGGTCGTGACTGGTCGAACTAAAATGGTTTGCGAAGTCATGCCGAATTTCGAATTAGGTTTCCGCTTAAACGGTATACTCTATTACTTTCTTTACCGACTCGACAGTACAAAAACTAGTTGCCAAATGCGAATTCTGATTACTGGAGCAACGGGATTTCTGGGGAATAACCTTACCCGAACGCTGCTGGCTAATAACTACGATGTGGCAGTCACGCTCAGGCAAAGCTCCAATCGGAAACCTCTGGATGGACTTGCCGTCGAAATCTTCAACATCGATTTGAATAGGCCGTCCGACATCGCAATGGCACTGACCGACGTCGATGTTGTGGTCCACTCGGCCGCGATGATACAGATCGGCTGGACGAAGCAGGAGGAAAGCCGAAAGTTCAATGTCGAAGCGACCGCTTTGATCGCGCAAGCCGCTAGACGAAAGAACTGTCGCATGATTCATGTCAGTTCGGTCGACGCACTGGGTGCCGCTACCGAGCACCAACCGGGAAACGAAGAAATCCTCGACCCGCCTAAACCGGCTTGCTCTTACGTCGTCTCGAAACGGGAATCCGAATCGGCGGTCATCCTTGAGGTCGCCAAAGGACTCGACGGCGTGATCATCAACCCCGGATTCATGGTCGGACCCAACGACTGGAAACCTTCATCGGGCGAGATGATGCTGGCCGTCGCAAGCACGTTTACACCTTACGCTCCGGCGGGCGGTTGCAGTGTTGCCGATGTACGCGATGTCGCTGACGGGATCGTTTCGGCGATCAAGCACGGCCAAACAGGTCAGCGATATATTCTTGGCGGTGAGAATATGAGTTACTTCGATTTGTGGACGATGATGGCGGGAGTCGCTCAGAAGAAAGGCCCCAAGAACCGCTTGCCGAATTGGTTGGCCAAGCTCGCCGGCAAGGCTGGCGACCTGGCAACGTTGGTTACCCGACGAGAGCCACAAGTCAATTCGGCCGCGACGGCAATGGGGCAGATGTTCCACTATTACTCAAGCGAAAAAGCGAAACGGGAACTCGGGTATCGAATCGGTAGCGTTGAAGACGCGCTGCACGATGCTTGGGAATGGTTCCTGCGACATGGCTACGCCAAACGATAAGCCGCGAACCTGTTTCGTCGGTAGCACGACCTGGGTGTGATTCTTTGGAAACATGTCCCAATAAGTTGAGCCGTTTTGGCGC
>CALJOA010000158.1 GCA_937981585.1 uncultured Pirellulaceae bacterium
CCCCCCAACCCCCTCTCCTCGTGAATTCGGTCGCCACTTGATTCAATGGCAACGTCTTTAGGTCCGAATTCGCGAGGAGAGGGGGAGCCAAAAAACTTATTCTTGTGACTTAAAGTAAGTGCCATTGGGCTAGCGCCCAAACGGCTAATTAAATCACAACCCGTCGGGTTACCAATTAAGAGTGCGCCGACATTTCGGTTGATCAACAAGCGTCAATGAAAACCTACCAACATCAATTTGATCGCATTGAAGACTATCTTCATCACCGGGATCCCTATCTGCTGATAAAAGAGATTGTTTCGATCCAAGACAACGAGATTGTTACTTCGAGTTCGATCAGTGGCGACGAGTTTTTCATCGCGGGGCATTTTCTGGGTGCTCCGATTCTTCCGGGCGCGATGATGCAAGAGATGACGACTCAATCAGCAGGAATTCTGATTGCAGCCCGTTACAACCCGATGGAAAAGTACGACACCCACGATCCATTTTTCAATGAGTATGCGCTGGGTGTGTTGGTGAAAGTCAAGCAAGCGAGGTTTCGCGGTTTTGCGCGTCCGGGTGATGAGCTTCGAATTAAAGTCAATTTGAACGAGCACCTGAACGAAAACAGTGGTCAGATATTTGATTTCAATGCGACCGTTTCAGTTGGCGATCAGGCGATCATGCGAAACAGTTTTCAGTTAACCAACATTCTGTCGAAGACGCTGCAAGGGAAAGCGGACGAAGGGTAAGCAGAGCGGTCAATCCGCCGCGATCGAAACGTTCCTGCTTGCCCTTCTGATTTTAATCTGTAACTTTTGTCAGCTCTGCTTGGCGGGTTTGACACCGGTTGCCATTGAATAGCGGCGACTGGGAAAGACTTCGCATTCTTCTAGCCAGCGAGTGATATTTTCCTCGTACCATTTGGGATGCTTTGACACGAGCATCAGTCGACCGCCGGGGCGCAGCGCAGCGACTGCGGTTTCGATGAAGTGCTGGGCGATTCGAAAGTTTGCGTAGTACGGCGGATTGGCGACCGCGAGATCATAGGTCCCCGGTTCGTCGATTTTTCCGTCATGATTGATCGATGCAACGACATTGGTGAGTTCGTTGAGCTCAATTCCACGAGCTACGCAGTCAATCGCGCGGGCACTACTGTCGATGGCCAAGACGTGAGCAGTTGGTTCTAGTTTTGCCAGAGCCAACGACATTGGACCGCTTCCGCAGCCGATATCGATCACGCGGTCCTTGGGTTGAACCTCGACGGTGTCGAGTACTTGGCGAGCCCCGTTGTCCATTTGGCGATGAGAGAATACGCCTGGACGAGTGTAAAGCTGGATCAAGTTGCCTTGGTCGCGAAACTGAAGGACGAAACTAAAATCGCGAATCTTCTTCAGCGGTTTTTGCTTGATGATGTAGTACACTGTCGCATCGGAAAAGTTTCGAATCTTGACCGACTTGTTGTAAATTCGAATTTGGTTCAACAGCCATTTGTCTTTCGCGTTGTCAGTCGAAACGGCAAGGCAACCACCTATCTTCAAATTCGCATACGCCGACTGCATGATGTCGCGGGTAAGCTCTGATTCACCTCGCGACGAACAAACAACGGCTGCCAAATCGCAAACGGCTTCAACATCGGAGTCTTCGGCACAGGCATCGCATTTCAGCGGCCCGGCCCCCGGCCAGTTCGCAGCGCAAACGACATTAGCGGGAGAGTCAGACAAATATTCTTTGGCCAGGGAGGCCTGATAGCTATCGGTGTACCAACAGGTGACTTTGGAGCTTGGTCGGGCGTCGAGAATCATCGCGGCGGCTTGGGAACGTCCCGTCGAAACCAAAACGATTTCTTTGGCCGGGATTTTCAAAATGACTTCGGCGAGCCGCTGCTCAGCCGGACGAATAACCAGTTGGTCACTGAACTCGATTTCGGATTCTGGTTCGATCATTGAACTTACGTGATTGGCGTGACAGAAGCTGAGTATCTTACAGGCTGGCTAGGAGATCTTGATGCCAAATTCTGCAGCAATCGATTAAGCTAAGGAAAAGGATAGCTCACTTTGCGGTCCGATGGGTCAGAGTTGCGACCGAAGTGATTGCCGCTTGTTTTATGAACATATATTGCATCCACTGTGGCGAATCGTTCTCGATTACCAAGGAACAACTTGGTAAGCGTGGTAAATGTCCGCACTGCCGCGCTACATTGGTGCTTCCCAAATCCAACCTTCAATACGGTTCCAAAGAGCGTCAACTGACACCGCCCAGTCGCTGGATGGAGAATTCGCTCTCCGGAATCAGCGCCATCATCTTGCATCTGGCGATCCTGATTTTGCTTGCGATGATTCCCTGGGGCAATTTTTCGACCGGAGAAGGTGGCGAAGGCGATCAGATCATGATCGGTCAGCTCTCCCGTGAGCAGCTGGTCGACAATCCCAATGAACAGTTGCAAGCGATGGAAATCGAAAGCCCAATCGATTCGACGGAAGTCGATCTGTTGGAAGTGGACGCGTTCTCCGAATCGGTGCTCAATCCGCTTTCGGAAACCGAAATGGAATTGAGTCTTGGTGCGATCAGTGGAGGGGCGCGTCAGTCGTTTGAAATTCAATCAGTGAATCAGTCGTCGGTATTGGCTGGCGGTTCTGAGGAATTTGGCAAGATGATCTCGCGGCTGAAGAATGAAGGCCTTGATATTGTGATCGTTTTTGACAGCTCAGGCAGCATGCAGGGAGAGATCGATCAAGTCAAAGGAAGAATCCAACGAATCGGCAACGCGCTTCGCGGGATGATTCAAAAAACGCGGATCGGAATTTGTACTTATCGAGATGTTGGGGATGAGTATGTTGTCAAAGGGCTTCCGCTAACCGAAGACATCGGATCAGTCGTTGCTTATCTCAGCCGTATCAATGCCAAAGGCGGTGGTGACAAACCCGAAGCCGTCGATGAAGGGTTGCGCTGGGCAATCCAAAACAATCGGTTCCGACGAAGTGCGCGAAAAGTCATTTTGCTTTTTGGCGACGCTCCGCCTCACGCGGACAAAACGGTTGCCTGTCGGAAGTGGGCTTCGGACTTTCGCAACAAGCAACGGGGCATCGTCAGTACGGTCACCTGTCGAAGCGACGACAAGCTGGCTGAGTTCGAGTCGGTGGCTCGAATTGGCGGTGGCGAGTCGTTTCTCACGGCAAACGAGCGTGAGATCATGAAGCAGCTGATGGTCCTGGTGTTCGGTTCGCAACATCGCCGCAAGGTAATCGAAGCCTTCAACCTGATGGATGGCCAGTAATTGGTCTTCTCTGTTGGCCCACAGATAGCTGCCCAACACGCACTCCCCCACTATCGGCAGATTTCGTAACTCTATCGCCCCTTGATGTCGCTTTGCCGCAGTAGACTGCGAGGACAAGCTAGTTTGCGGGTTATTTTTCCATTGTAGGTTTTTTGTTGCGAACTTATCATCGTTTGATTCCGACGATAACTATCAGGCTGGACCGCTCTTACTTTTAAGTCCGGCAGGCCGTCGAAAAACGGCTTTCAGATCAAAACGCCTTTTACCGGTCGAACAGGGTTCTCCATTGTCCACTTATCAGCTTACACATCTCAAGCAACTTGAAGCCGAGAGTATTCACATTATTCGTGAAGTCGCCGCCGAATTTGAGAATCCGGTGATGCTCTACTCCGTCGGAAAAGATTCCTCAGTCATGGTGCATCTGGCGATGAAGGCGTTCTATCCCGCCAAGCCACCGTTCTCCCTGATGCACGTCGATACGACTTGGAAGTTCCAGGAGATGTACAAGTTCCGAGCTGAATACACGATGAAGGAGCTTGGCCTCGACGTGATCATTCACGTCAACGAAGAAGGCGCGGCGCTAGGGCTGGATCCGTTTGAGCAAAGCGGTCAACACACAGAAGTCATGAAGACGGACGGGCTTAAGCAAGCTCTCGACAAGTACAAATTCGATGCTGCATTTGGTGGTGCTCGCCGCGACGAAGAGAAATCCCGCTCCAAGGAACGCGTTTACTCGTTCCGTAACAAGAGCCACGGTTGGGATCCCAAGAACCAGCGACCAGAGCTTTGGAGTCTTTACAACGCCCGGGTCAACAAGGGCGAAAGCATCCGCGTGTTCCCGATTTCCAACTGGACCGAACTCGACGTCTGGCAGTACATCCACTTGGAAGAGATTCCGATTGTGCCGCTTTACTTTGCCGGCAAACGCAAGGTCGTTGAGCGTGACGGCGTCATGATCATGGTCGACGATGATCGCCTCAAATTGTTGCCTGGAGAAGAACCCGTTGAGAAGATGGTTCGATTTCGAACCCTTGGCTGCTATCCGTTGACCGGTGCGGTCGAGTCAGAAGCAGATACGCTTCCCAAGATCATCCAGGAAATGTTGCTGACGACGACTTCCGAACGCAAGGACCGTGTGATCGACAAAGACCCTGATGGGATGCAAGAGAAGAAAGAAAAGGGATATTTCTAATGGGGAGTGCGGAATGAGGAATGCGGAACGGTAAAACTAGTTCCTCTTTTTCATTCCAGATTCTTAATTTCAGATTCCTAATTTCCTAATTTCTTAATACTGCCGTCCGCATCCGTAAATTCCCAATTCCGCATTCCGCATTCCGAACTAAAAAATGTCTCATCAATCCGAACTGATCAAAACAGACATCGACGCCTATCTCGCTCAGCACGAGCAGAAAGAGTTGCTTCGGTTTCTTACCTGCGGCAGCGTCGACGACGGCAAGAGTACGCTAATTGGCCGTTTGTTCTACGATTCGAAAATGATCTACGAAGATCAGCTTGCTGAACTGGAAAACAAGTCAAAGACTCAAGGCACTACTGGCGGTGGATTTGATCCGGCGCTTTATCTCGATTCGCTTAAAGAAGAAATCGAGCAAGGCATCACGATCGACGTGGCCTATCGATACTTCTCGACCGCCAAACGAAAATTCATTATCGCTGACACTCCGGGTCACATTCAGTACACCCGCAACATGGCGACTGGTGCTTCGACGGCCGACTTGGCTGTGATTCTTGTCGACGCGCGACCGGGCCACGGCGTTGTCGAGCAAACCAGGCGGCATAGCTTTATCGCTTCGCTACTCGGGATTAAGCACGTTCTGGTCGCGGTTAACAAAATGGACTTGGTCGACTATAGCGAAGATGTTTTTAATCAGATTCAGGCCGGCTATCGCGAGCACGCGCAGCGGCTTGACGCGACCGATCTTCACTTCATCCCGATCTCTGCGCTGTTGGGTGACAATGTTGTCGACCGTAGTGAAAACATGCCTTGGTACAAAGGCTCGACGATGATGAACTTTCTCGAGACGGTTTACATTGGATCCGATCGAAACTTGAAGGACTTCCGGTTCCCAGTGCAATCGGTGATTCGTCCGAATCTGGATTTCCGCGGGTTCTGCGGAACGATCGCATCTGGAATTGTTCGCGTTGGCGATGAAGTGATGACGCTGCCGTCGCGGAAGAAAAGTAAAGTCAAAGAGATCGTGACATTCGACGGCAATCTCGAAGAAGCCGCCACGCCGATGTCAGTAACGTTGACGCTGGAAGATGAAATTGATTCCAGCCGTGGCGATATGATCGTCAAACCGGGTAACCTCCCCAAGCTTGAGCAGAAGTTTGACGCGATGATGGTTTGGATGTCCGAGGACGCCATGGTTCCCGGCAAACAGTACGTGTTCAAGCATACGACCAAGTCGGTCGCCGGGACATGCGCAACGCTGCGATATCGAATCGACGTCAACACGATGAAGAGCCATCCGGCTCCAACGTTGGAATTGAATCAGATCGGTCGAGTCAACATTGAGCTTAGCCAGCCCATTGCTTTTGATCGTTACAGAAGCAATAAGAACACCGGCGCGTTTATCGTCATCGATCGTATCAGCAACATCACCGTTGCGGCCGGGATGATCATGGATCGCCGTACCAGCGAGAACACCGGGGCGAGCTGGGAGCAGCAGGGATCGGTTTCGACATCGCTGACGCAGGAGATTAGTAAAGTCACCGGCGAAGAGCGATCGGCACGTTACGGGCAGAAACCGGTGACGGTTTTGTTCACTGGGCTTCCAGGTGCCGGCAAGTCCACGACGGCTTATGGTGTCGAGCGTCAATTGTTCGACATGGGACGCAGTGCATCGGTTATTGATGGACAGAACTTCCGCATGGGTGTCAGCCGCGATCTGGGTTTCTCCCGCGATGATCGTTCCGAGAACGTCCGGCGTGCTGCGGAAGTAGCCCGAATGATGAACAAAGCTGGTCTGGTCAGCTTAGTGGCGTTGGTCGCACCCAACGATGAGGTCCGCAAGAAGGCTGCCGAAGTCGTCGGGCCTGAGCAGTTCATCGTGGTTCACTTGACCGCGCCAGAAGAGCTTTGCGACGAGCGAAATGAGTCTGCCAAGAAACTCAAGGATGACGACCTTCAAGAAACCGATGTGAAGTATCAATCGCCGACCGACGCAGATCTGGTTTTGGAAACAGATAAAACCGATCCCTCTGAGTGCGTCAGCAAAGTGATCGAACTTCTGGAGTCCAAAGGGTTTATTTCGTAATAGGACCGCGATATTCGTTCGTAACCCGACGCGTAAGCGTCCATGAGGAATCCAGTTTTATGAGCCGTTTTGGCGCTAGCCACGGTTGAACCG